>DASUOZ010000329.1:0-6678 GCA_036276375.1 Pyrinomonadaceae bacterium
CGCCAGCTCGGCTCCATTCGAGATTCCCACAAATCCTCCGGACGGTTTGCGCTTTCTCGACCAGCAGACACTCGCCGCGATGTTTCAACTCTCGAAAGACATCGAGCCGGTGCCCGTGGAGATCAACCGCTTGGACAATCAGGCGTTGGTTCGTTATTACGAAGGTGAATGGAAACGTTTTGAGTGACATACAGTCGCCGCGAAATCCTTGCCGCATTTCTCGGCCTTCCGGTCGCACTCGCTGCTTGCAGAACATCTGACACGCCACCGTTGCCGCCGGGCGAGATCGTGGGCCAGTCAGACGTGTTTGGGCATCGATTGCGCGACGGTCTGCGCGTCGAAGTGCCGAGCGATGCATGGTCCAACGTGCCCGTGGTGATCGTCGGCGCCGGCGTGGCGGGCCTGACCGCAGCGTGGCATTTGCAGAAATCGGGTTTCACCGATTTTGCTTTGATTGAGCTCGAAAATGCGCCCGGCGGCACTTCTCGTTCGGGTTCCAGTGGTTCCCTCGCCTTTCCGTGGGGCGCGCACTACATTCCCGCGCCGATGAAAGAAAACACTGCCCTCGTGTCATTACTTAACGAGATGGGCGTAATCGAAGGACAAGACAGCGCAGGCGAGCCGGTAGTGGCGGAACAGTTTCTCTGTCGCGATCCGGAGGAGCGGGTCTTCTATAAAGGCAGATGGTACGAGGGATTGTACCTCCATGCCGGGGCCGACGCTGGCGACGACCAGCAGATGGAGAAGTTCAACGCCGAGGTGAATCGCTGGGTCGTTTGGCGCGACGCGAAGGGGCGGCGCGCGTTTACTTTGCCGGTGTCCGCGTGTTCAGACGACGCGCAAGTCACGGCGCTCGATCGCGTTTCGATGGGCGAGTGGATGAATCAACGCGGGTTGACGAGTCCGCGACTGCGCTGGTGGGTGAACTACGCGTGTCGCGACGACTACGGCATGACGCTCGAGCAAACCAGCGCGTGGGCCGGGTTGTTCTATTTTTGCGCTCGCGTGCTGAAGCCGGGCGTAGAATCGCAGTCGTTGATTACGTGGCCGGAAGGAAACGGGCGTCTCGTCAGTCATCTCTACGAGAGATCCAAAGCGAATATCCAGCTCGACCGCGCCGCTGTCGAAATAAATCCGCTTTCCGATGGGATTGAAATCATCACCCTCGATCGTGACGGTCGAACCCCACGCGGATATAGAACGCGCTTCGTCATCTTCGCCGCGCCTCAATTCATGGCCCGCTACGTCATAAGACCGTATCGCGAAAATCCGCCACCACACATCGCCGAGTTTGAATTCGGCTCGTGGATGGTTGCGAACCTCACGCTAAAAGATCGTCCGAAGCCGGGCTCCCCACGCGACTTCCCACTCGCGTGGGACAACGTACTCTACGAAAGCGAATCACTCGGCTACGTCGTCGCCACACACCAGCGCGGTATCGACCGTGGTCCAACAGTGTTCACTTACTACTATCCACTCTGCGACGAAAACCCCCGTACCGTACGCACGCGTCTGCTCGAAACCGATTGGCGCGGGTGGGCCGACGTTGCTTTGACCGATCTCGCTCGCGCACACTCCGACATCCGCAACCTCGTCGAGCGTTTAGATGTGATGCGTTGGGGCCACGCGATGATCCGTCCTCGCACCGGGTTCATGTGGGGCCAGGCGCGCCGCCAGGGCGCAAAACCCTTTCGTTCAATTCACTTCGCACACTCGGAGCTGAGTGGCGTCGCTCTCTTTGAAGAAGCCTTTGACAACGGTTTACAAGCGGCTGATGAAGTGCTCACTCAACTCCGCGTGAATCGTGAGGCAAAATACTCATGAACAACTCAGATCCAAGACGTTTGCTGGTCTCGGCAACACCATTGCTCGCTCTCATTGCGTTGTTGGTGTTGTTTTACGTCCCGGCCATTAGATATGTGGACTGCTACCGCACTAACTGTGCATCGATCGTCGCCAACGTAAACCGGGTGGTCGCGGCCAGCCACGAGTCTGTTCGCAAAGCACTGGAGACCGACCAACGAGTAGGATCGATCTATGTCGCACGAATAAACTTTCTCTTCCTGTTGGTGGTCTATTTCGGTATTTGTGTTTTGGCGTTTGTCGTGGGCTGTTTGGGGATCTTGAAGTCGCTGTCATACGCCAACGTTAAATCGTCCACAACGTGGTGCATCGCCGCTATTGCGCTCTCCAGCGCCGTCGGCGTCTTTCTTTATCGCAAACCGGGACTTTACCTTAGCCTGTTCTTACCGCTGATTAGAAGCACGATCCAAGTGGATCTGTCCGCTACGGAGAGCTTATTGGTCTTCGTTAACTCGTTTGGATTTGCGACGGTATTGCTCCTGACACTAGCGAGTTGTGCTGCTTTGTATCCGCGCAATAAACGCACCAGTCCGGAAGGTCTGAAGCAGATTACCCTTCAGATGACACGACTGCGCTCGGTTTTGTACGTGGGTACGTTCATGCTCGTGAGCGGAATCCTGCTCATTCGCTCCGTGTACCACTGGGTGCTGGCGTTTGATTTGCGCGACGAGAAAGTGGTTCAGACAGCGGGAAGCTTCTTCGCGGCATTACTAACCGCACAAGGTGGATTTTTTACGCTGGTGCTGGCGGTGGTCTATCTGCCGGCCGCATTGATCCTCCGCAAGCGAGCGGATTCGTTGAGCGGTTTGCCAGAGCTCGAAAAGGACAAAGAAGAGCTACTACACAACTACAACCTGAGTTTTTCTTTCATGCAGTCGTTGCCACGCATCGCGGCGATCCTCGGCCCATTGCTCGCGGGACCCGTCGGTGAATTATTCAGCCGTTTGGGTTAGCCGTCTCGGTCGACGTCACGCTCGGTCTACACCCAAACCCTGGTCTCCAATGCCTGCTTGATTACGCGCCTCGCATCTGCGAGTTCCTTTTCCCCGAGTTCGAGCCGCGGCGGCCGCACCCGCGTGGAACCCATCTGCACCTCCTCTTGCACCAACTTAATCAACTGCACAAACTTCGGCACCGTGTCCATCCGCAGCAGCGGCAGAAACCAATAGTAAAGCTCTCGCGCCTTTTCATCTTCGCCGTTCATCGCGTAATCGAAAAGCGCGACTGACTCTTTCGGCAGCGCGTTAACCAAACCGGCAACCCACCCAACCGCACCCGCGGCAATACCTTCAACGATCGCGTCATCAACCCCAACGGAGATCTCCAACCGGTCACCCGTGAGCTCACGGATCCACGTGAGGCGACGCACATCGGTGCTCGACTCTTTCACGGCGGCGAGGTTTTCGTGCTCCGCAGCGAGCTCGCGAATCTGTTCAGGCAGGAAGTCAGTGCCGTACGCAACCGGATTGTTGTAGAGCATGCACGAGAGATCCGTGGCCCGCAGCACGGCTTCGACGTGCGCTTTCATCTCGTACCAATCGCTGCGATAGACGTACGGCGGCAGCACCATGAGCCCGCGACAACCCGTCTCAGCGGCACGTTGCGCCAGCGCCACCGCCTCGGCAGTGCTCAACGAAGCAATCGCCGCGATCACCGGAACACGATTCCCAACCGCGCCGATCAGCGTGGACCAAAGCGCCACTTTCTCGGCGAAACTCAACGTCGCACTCTCACCAAGCGAACCAGGTGCGATGATGGCAGTGCAACCGTTATCGACCAACCACTGCGCGTGCTTCGCAACGAACGCGTGGTCAATATTCAGTTGTTCATCAAACGCCGTCGTCGTCGCCGGCATCACGCCACGCCAACTCATTTTCATATCCGTGTCCTCTGTGTCACTCCGTGGCTAAACTTTGAACTCGTACCGGAAATACGGGCGGCCGGACCGACTCCACTTCCCAACCAAACAAAAACTCCACCGCCGGACCACACACACGCCCTTGACATGGTCCCATACCACAGCGCGTCTGCAACTTCGCCGCACGCCAGGATTCGTAAGACTTCAACCGACCAAAACTAACATCTTCACAACGACACACAACGGTTTCCCCTTGCGGTAACTCCCTCAGCTCCTGACGCAAAGCAAACGTCTGGTTAAGAATCCGCGCAAATTCCCTCCCCTTTGCTCTCGCGCCAAAGAGCCGTTGCGCGTCCGCGCGTCTCTCCGCCGCCGCGAGACCCGCGATCTCGCCTTCAACCAACGAAAGGTCCAACCCGCCGATGCCCGTCGCTTCGCCGGCCGCGTAAACGTGGGCCACGCTCGTTTGCTGAAACTCATCGACGCTCACCGCGCCGTTTTCAATGGCGCAGCCGAGCAACTCCGCCAGCTCGAGATTCGGTACGAGATGAAACCCGCAGGCGAGATAATCACACTCGACCCGCCAATGCTTTCCACCGCTGCGCAACGTCACGCTCGTGAGCTTCTCATCGCCGTGCGCCGCGACAACCCAGGTGCGGTAGTGAAAACGCACTCCTTTGAGCCGGCGCTTCAGCTCGAACGCCTGCGCTGCCTTGCCTGCTCGCAACAAACCGGCGCCAAACCGGCCGAGTTGCATCGACGACGCCTGTTCAGCGATCAGCAAGACGTTCGCGCCGCGATCGCACAAGTACGCGCCAACGGCGAGTAACAATGGTCCACTGCCCGCGATCACGACCTTCTTGTTTTCAATCGACAGCCCCGTTTTCACGAGCGCCTGCAAGCCACCAGCGCCGATCACGTTTGGCAACGTCCAGCCCGGGAACGGCAGAAAACGTTCACGCGCGCCCGTGGCGAGGATCAGGTTGCGATAACTTAACTCGACCACGCCTCGCAGCGTCTCCGCGAGCAACACGTCCGGCGCGATCTGCTGAAACACTCGCGCGCCGTAAATGAAGTCGATGTCGGCGCGGCGAATTCGTTCAAACCACTCGCGCGCCTCAGGTGACGTCGCCTTCTTCTGTTCACCACGCCAGATCTGTCCGCCGGCGTTTGGATTGTCATCGATAACAGCGACACGCAAGCCGGCGGTTGTAGCGCGATACGCCGCGGCGAGCCCGGCCGGCCCCGCGCCCACGATCAGCGCATCGTAAGCGAGATCACTCATCCGTACGGACTTCCATTCCGTGTTCGCAAAGCGTTTGACAACTGCGCACGTGAGCCACGCCGTTCACACTAACGCGACACTCAAAACAGATGCCCATACCACATAACGGACCCCGCAGTTCACCCGTCACCGAACGGCGAAACGCGTTAACACCGGCCTGCAACACCGCAGCGGCAACCATGGTTCCTGCTGGTACGCTGATCGAAATCTCGTTGACTTTCAGTGTTACGAGCTCAGGCACGCGCAGTAGTCTCCGGCGCCATTCGCGACGGCAAATAGGGTGGGATTGGAATCGCCGACGTACGGTTCAGGATTTGATCGACCAGCAGTTTGGCAGTGCCGGTCGAGGTTGTGATGCCGAGGCCTTCGTGACCGGTCGCGAGATAGAGCTGTTCGTGTCCGGCAGCAAAGGGCCGTTCCGGTCCTGACGACGATTCAGCAACGGTTGCAGGTCCGATCAGCGGCAATTTGTCGGGCGTCGCCGCGCGAAAGCCGGTCCACGTGCGCAACGCGGAAAGTGTTGCCAGTCGCGGCAAATACTCGATCGCCCGCGCCAGCATCCGCGTGACGATCGACACATCGACTCGACTGTCGTCAACCTCAAACTGTCGCGACGATCCGATCAGCAGTTGCCCCGTCGTCCGCGGCTGAATATTGAACGCCACCGAATCCGCCGTCACCGAGTGTGCGCTTTTCAGATAACCAAGCTCGACAAGCTGATGTCGCAAGAAGTTCGGATAACGATCCGTGATCACCAGATGGCCCTTCCGCTTTTTCACACTCACGCCAGGCGTCAACTCCGGCGACCAACTGCCGGCCGCGTTAACGACCACACCCGCCGAAAGCGACGTTCCATTCCGTAGGCGCACACCTTCGCGCGTCAACGTCTCAACCGCACTACCAACAAACAGCCGAGCGCCTCGCGCCCGCGCGCGTGCGACGAAAAACTGCGCTGCACACGGCGGATAAATCACGCTGTCGCCCGGCACGCGCAATCCTCCAACCAACCCCGGACGCAGATTCGGCTCGGCTTCAGCCAGCGCCTGCCCGTCTAAAACCTCAACCGCGACGCCGCGCTCGGAATAAAACCGCTGCTTCCGAAACACTTCTTCCATCTCTTCGTCGTCAACCGCAACCCAGATCGTCCCACACGCGTCGTGCTCGATGTCGCGCGGCAATTCGTCGCGCAACTCGTTCCACAGATCCTGCGAATAACGCGTCAACGCAAACTGTGCTTCCGAGTCGTCCATCACCACCACGTGGCCCATCCCGGCCGCCGTCGCGCCGCCGCCAATCATGCGCGCCTCAACAATCGCGACGCTCAACTTCTCAGCCGCACACTCCGCCGCGCACGCAGCGCCCACAATCCCGCCGCCAATCACGATTACGTCAAAAGCGTTGGAGCTCATCGGCGGATGCCCATGCAAAACGGATCGCGCGGGTCGAGAATCAAGTCAGACTCGCCCGTGACGAAAGCCGTGCCACGTATGTGCGGATGGACTTTGTCGCCGACCACGGAAACTGTTCCCTCGAAGATGCTGCCGACAATGCTCTCCTGCCGCCAAACCTGACCTTCACGCAGCTTTCCATCGGCAAACAAGCAGGCGAGTTTCGCACTCGTTCCGGTGCCGCACGGCGAACGGTCGTAAGCCTTGCCCGGGCATAGAACAAA
>DASUOZ010000330.1:0-5478 GCA_036276375.1 Pyrinomonadaceae bacterium
CCGCCGCGGCGCTTTACCTTCAGCAGTGAACGTCACGATGCCCGCGCCGCCGATGCGCTCAATTAGGCCATGGGCCAGACGCTTGTCCGCGTCGTGCTCGATGCGCTCGAGATCGGTCGCGATCAATTGGAACTTGACTGATGAGCTGCCGCAATTAAGGACCAGGACGTTCATTGTTCAGTAGGGCCATTTCCAGTCGCGAATTTCAGGCATATCCTCACCGTGCTTCGAAATATAACGTTTATGCTCGAAACGCTTGTCGCGCATTTGCTGGAGCAGGTGTGCACCCACCAGCTCGAGCTTCGGGACGCGCTCAATAACGTCCATCACCAGATGAAAGCGATCGAGATCGTTCAAAACTACCATATCGAAAGGCGTAGTGGTCGTTCCTTCTTCCTTGTAGCCGCGCACGTGCAGATTTCCATGGTTGTTTCGCCGGTATGTTAAGCGATGTATCAGCCACGGGTAACCGTGAAACGCAAAGATGATGGGCTTGTTAGTCGTGAAGAGCGAATCAAACTCTTTATCGATCAACCCATGCGGATGCTCGCTTTGCGGCTGTAACGTCATGAGATCCACTACGTTGACCACGCGAACCTTCAGATCAGGAAGCCGCTGCCGCAGGATATCAACGGCCGCGAGCGTTTCCAGCGTGGGCACATCGCCGGCGCAGGCCATCACGACATCAGGTTCCTGACCCTCGTCGTTGCTGGCCCATTGCCACAGGCCAATTCCCTCGGCGCAGTGCGTCATGGCAGCATCGATATCCAAATACTGCAACGCGGGCTGCTTGCCCGCAATCACCACATTGATGTAGTTGCGGCTGCGCAAACAATGGTCCATGACCGACAGCAGACAGTTCGCGTCAGGCGGCAGGTAGACGCGAACGACATCAGCTTTTTTGTTAACGACATGATCGATAAAGCCCGGGTCCTGATGACTGAATCCGTTATGATCCTGTCTCCAGACGTGCGACGTGAGCAGGTAATTCAGCGAAGCAATCGGCCGGCGCCAGGGAATATCGCCCGTCACTTTGAGCCATTTTGCATGCTGGTTCACCATCGAATCCACGATGTGAATGAAAGCTTCGTAGCACGAGAATAGGCCGTGACGGCCGGTCAACAAGTATCCCTCGAGCCAGCCCTGACACAGATGCTCGCTGAGAATCTCCATCACGCGGCCGTCCGGCGACTGGTGCTCATCCAGTGGCGACGTCCTCGTCATCCAGACTCGATCCGTCACCTCAAACAGAGCGTCCAACCGGTTCGACGACGTCTCGTCTGGTCCAACGACCCGGAAGTTGCGCTCGTCCATGTTGAGTTTCATCACATCGCGCAAGAACGTGCCGAGGATGCGCGTCGCTTCAGCCTCAACCACTCCCGGCGCCGGCACCGACACCGCGTATTCGCGATACTCCGGCAACTTCAAAGGCTTGAGCAGCAGACCGCCGTTCGCGTGTGGGTTAGCTCCCATCCGCCGCTCGCCGTGAGGAGCGAGCGCAGCAAGTTCAGCTCGCAAGCGGCCCGTTTCGTCAAACAGCTCTTCCGGCTGGTAACTTCGCAACCACTCTTCGAGCATACGCAGGTGCTCCGGATTTTTTGCCGGTTGCGACAGGGGAACCTGATGAGAACGAAACGTTCCCTCAACTGGTTTGCCGTCAACGAACTTTGGTCCGGTCCAACCCTTCGGCGTGCGCAAAACGATCATGGGCCAGTCGGGACGTTCGGTTAGACGATCGTTGCGCGAACGAGTTTGAATCGTTTCGATCTCGTCAAGGACGGTATCGAGAGTTGCGGCGAGTAGTTGATGCATTTGCTCGGGGTCATCGCCCTCGACGAAATATGCTTTGTGGCCATAGCCGCTGAGTAAGTTCGTCAACTCTTCGTTCGAGATGCGCGCGAGGACGGTGGGATTGGCAATCTTGTAACCGTTCAAATGCAGGATCGGCAGCACCGCGCCGTCGCGAATTGGGTTTAGAAACTTGTTGGAGTGCCAGCTCGCTGCGAGTGGTCCCGTTTCCGCTTCGCCATCACCGATAACACAAACTGCGAGCAGATCGGGATTATCAAATACGGCGCCGTACGCGTGAATCAGCGAGTAACCGAGCTCGCCGCCTTCGTTGATCGAACCGGGTGTTTCCGGAGCGACGTGGCTGGGAATACCTCCGGGAAAGGAAAACTGCTTGAATAGTTTCCTCATGCCCGTCGCATCGTGTGAAATGTTTGGGTAGAACTCGCTGTAGGTGCCTTCGAGGTAGGTGTTCGCGACGAGGCCCGGGCCGCCATGACCCGGACCAGTCACGTAAATCACGTTTAAGTCGCGCAGCTTGATAACACGGTTCAGATGAACGTAGATGAAATTCAAACCGGGCGTCGTTCCCCAATGGCCTAACAGTCTCGGTTTGACGTGTTGCAGCTTCAGCGGCTCGCGCAGTAGTGGATTGTCGTAAAGATAGATCTGGCCGACCGAAAGATAATTCGCCGCGCGCCAATAAGCGTTCAACAGCCTGACTTCTTCCGCCGATAATTGCTTCGTTTCCTGGATTACATTCGCGTCCACGGTGCTGCTCCCTGTTGTTTTGGATCAGCACAATTATCGGCTACGGCTATGAGTTTTGTGACAAGAAATCCTGTTGGGATCGTCACAACACGGCAACCCAGAACCTATCCGCTACTTAATTCGCCACCGGAACCACCGCGGTATTTGCCGGCGTAGGAACACCATGCGAAGCCGTCTCTCCGCTGAATTGAAACTCGAGTAGTTCTTCAATTCCCGAAGCGGTTACGCGCGATCGCACCATGAAGCTCCTCGCCTTCGTGCGTTCGACGTGGATGCAGTGAAACGACGCGACCAGGTTGTCACGGTCTTCGACCTCACCCTTGTAAATGTAGGTGCAAGCCTCACCACGGCTCATTGCTAAATTGTCATGCACAAACAGGTACTTACCCTTCATCACAACGCCCTGCACGGTGACGGGTTTAGTAAAATCAGTCACTGCTTTCTGTTTTTGGGTGTCAGTTGCGGCTGTGCTTGTCCACGACACACTGCCCAACGTCAGGGCACAAAGAATTACCGAAAAGAAAACCAGGGTTTTCATGTCTCTCTCCTCTCTCCATTGGGCCAAATGAGTCAGCCGGCCCATATAACGCTCACAAGAAGCAACGTACGTTCCGGCGGATAATTTGTAGATTTTGTTGGAGATTTCCGCGCCGTGCGCGCGTTGTCATTGGGGAAAGTTTCGATGCTGTGCGTGAAAAACCGCTCTTTGACGAAGATGCGTAAACGCGGCCGCGGCGGGTCAAGGCTTGGCGGCGATGAGGTACAAGCGGTTCGCCGTGACCAGAAAGAGTGTGTCGCCGCTCGCGGCTGGACGGGTATAGATCGGAGCATCCATTTCGATCTGGGCCAGCAATTCCTTTCGGCGTCCCGCACGAAGCACAGTTACGAGACCTTGATCGTTTCCCACGTAAAGGCGGTCGCCGGCGACAAGCAGGCTGCCCCAGATTTGATCGTTCGTTTCGTGCTTCCACAGGTGGGCGCCGGTGGCCGCGTCCAGGCAATGAACTGTTCCGCCCAGGTCGCCCACGTAAAGCAGACCGTCGTTCACGATAGGCGTCCCCACCACGCGGCCGACCTCACGCGAAGTCCACAGAACGCCGGTCTTGGTAACGTCTCCCTGACCATTCGCACTAATCGCATAAAGCAAGGACGGAGCGTTGTAGTGGCCGGGAGACTGACCCATCGCAACGAAGACGCGACCGTCGGCGAAGACTGGTGACGCAATGATGGAACTCCGCGAAAAGACACCGGCTCGCGGAAGCATGCGGGCGTCTTTCGGGTTGCCGTCGAATCGCCAGACTTCGTGTCCCGACGCAGCGTCGTAGGCTCGCAGCCAGCCATCACCACCGCCGTGGAGCACCTGTATTCGGCCGTTGGCGTTGGCCGCCACCGGACTGGACCAGTCGCCGTGCAGCACGCGATCTCCTGGTCCAACGGCGCGCCAAACCACTTCGCCCGAGTGCTTGTTTACCGCTAGCAAACTAGGAGCGCGCGGCGACGGCACGCGCGTATGGGCCTCGTTCTGGCCGTTCGAGGTATTGACGATGAGCAGATCACCGAGGAGCAACACGTCGCTATTGCAGGCTTCATGTGGAAAGACACCCAGGGCCGGCATGTCGAGTTGCCAGATGATGTCTGCGGCAGCGTTGTCTTTGAAGATCTCTTCGCGATATGGACCATCGTTCTCGCCGTCGCTGAAACCACGCGTGTCGAGGGAACGAAGTTGGCACTCGGCAGTGACGTAGTACAAGCGCTCGCCCTCAACGTAAGGCGCACTCGTCGTCGACGGCAACAACCACTCTCTGAGGCCGCGCTGCACACGCGGAGCGACGTCCTGCCAAAGGAACGCGCCATCTGCTACGCGAAAGGCGATGAGCACGCCTGAATCGTCCTGAAAAGCCGGGTTGAGCCGGCGCGTATTGTCGGCGCCGACATAGACCACATCGCCCGCAATCACCGGACGGCCATACACTTCATTTCCTAACTCGACGCTCCAGATGATGTTCCGTCCCGTCGCCGGATCCCAATCGATCGGAGGATTGCCGGTTGGAGCCACAGTCGCCGGAGGCTGGAGCGACACGGATAACGCTGGCGCCGTTGGCGTAACCACAGGATCTTCGGATTCGATACCGTCAATGCGATTCAATGCCCACTCAACTTCGTGACGGAGTACAGGATCGTTGGCGGACGCTTTCAACGCAGCGCGGGCTGCGTGTGCCCTCGGTCCGATACTTCCCAGCGCGCCGGCCGCGCAGATGCGCACATAGAGAAACTCATCTTTCAGAGCTTCGATCAACTGAGGCACGGCTGAGTGCGCCGCCGGTCCGATGCCACCGAGCGCCTCACCTGCCGCCCAGCGGACGCCGGGAACCGGATCGCGCAAGGCCCTGGCGAGGTTCTTAGTAGCGGCGGCTGCCTGCGGACCGATGTTCGCCAGTGCCTCCGCCGCGTAAATGCGTACGTGTGGTTCCTCGTGCGACAAAGCGTTGACCAGTGCGCGTACCGAAGGACCGGCTCTCCTGTTCAAAGCACCGAGGGCGCGTGCAGCATCAGCCGAGACCCACGAATCCTCGTCTCTCAGTGCTCGTCTCAACGCCGGCTGAATCGACTCTGTATCGGGCGCGAGATCAATCAACGCGTCAGCGCCAAAGCGCCGGAACGAGACCTCCTGGTGGCGCAGTAGTTGGACCAGCAACGGAATGGCGGGTGGACCGATTTGCCGGATGACTTCAAAAGCTTGCTCGTGCAGCGCTTCGTTGTCGGTGGCGAGTAATTGTCTCAGCAGCGGAAGCGAACGCGCGCCGCCGTTCACCAGTGCGGCTTCGGCGCCTGTGCGGACCTTCGAGTCGTTCGACATGAGGCGGTCAGCCCAGTCGCGCACACGGGCCGGGTTCGAGGAAAGATGTGATTTGGCTTGAC
>DASUOZ010000331.1:0-6530 GCA_036276375.1 Pyrinomonadaceae bacterium
TCAACCCTGGGGAAACGCAAACCCCGTAAGTTTCAACGCTGAAAGCGTTGGCGAGATGATGCGCATTCGCCAACGCTGTCAGCGTTTAGTGTCTTTTCTTTCTTTGTACCCAGGGTTGAAACAACCCTGGGCTGCAATTAGCGAACGCCTTCGGCGTAGTTACCGGTTCACTATCGCGTGCGGCGAGTCCACTTGCGCCTGAGGTGAATCGCTTAGCGCCTTTCGCCGTGGTTAGGCTTCGGGGGTTTTGAAGATGGAATCGTTGACTTTCACGCCGTACGTGATCGTGAGGACGCGTGTCTCCTGGCGTTCGCGGCCGTTGGCTGTCAACACAGTTCGATAAGGCACCAGCGTCTGCTGAACGATCCGGTAATCCAGAAACTTCCGGTTGTACTTGACCAGAACTCCGCCCGGCACGCCTTCTTCATACTCCAACCAAAGCACGCGCAACGACCGGGCGCTGATGTAATAACGCGTTTTGCGCTTGTCTTTGTCGGCCAGATCAAGGACGTAGAGATCCAGCCCCTTCTGCTGGTCGCGGCCGACGAGCGAAATCGTCGAGCCACACTCTTTGTAGCGCAGCAGCGAGTCGATACTGTGGTGATGTTGGGAGATGAAATCGGCGGTGGCGTCCTGTCGCGGCGTAAACGAAGCGCCGTTGATCAGTCCCCATAGTTTGCCGTCGTCGTAGATCAGCGAGTACTCCATCGTCGGGAGCTTCTGATCCAGCCGAATCTTGTCTTTGTCGAGATTCTCACCCCTGACAAAGCGGCGTTCGTAATTCGTTTCTTCCGGGTTTCCTTCGGGGTTGAAGCGCGTTATCTTCCCGCGCTCGACGCCGTAACGGCGGATCTGCTCCAAGCCGGGACGCGACCCGTACACGAGGATTACGGATTCGACGATCTGCTCGGCCGTGAACTTCACATCCTGAAGCTTCGAATCGGCCGGCTTAGTCTCTTGAGGTTTGTTCTCCTCCGGCTTCGGTTCCTGCGGTTTGGCGTCCTGCGGAGCTGCCGCCACAGGATTCGACCCGGTCAGTGAAACGACGACTAAGAGGGTGGAGAGAACAAAGAGAGCCAAAAATGAGCGAAACAAAAGTAACTGTTCTCCTCGGATTCCAGGCAAAGAGTAGGGAGAGCGGAATTGTAGCCGCGGATGGGCCGTTTGACAAGCAACACCGCCGCTAGTATTTTGCTTCGTTTTTGCAGAAAGGATACCGTAACACATATGAAGCGTGTCGGAGTTTTGGTAGGCCGGGAAAAGACCTTTCCCGAGGCAATTATCAACCGCATTAATGAGAGAGGCAGGGGCGACGTTGTCGCTGAATACATCAAGCTGGACGGCGTTCGTTTCGACGACCCGCCGCGGTACGACCTCGTCATCGATCGCATTTCGCACGAAGTTCCCTTTTACCGAGCCACGTTGAAGCGGATGGCGCTCGAGGGCGCCAAAATCATCAATAACCCCTTCTGGTGGTCCGCCGACGACAAGTTTTTCAACTACTCGCTGGGCCAGAAACTGGGCGTCGCTATTCCCAAGACCGTCCTTTTGCCGCAGAAGGACTACATCGAAGGTATTGTCAGCGAGAGCCTGCGCAATCTGGCGTTTCCGATGGATTGGCAAGGTATCGTCGAATACGTCGGATTGCCGGCGTTTCTGAAGCCGTTTGACGGCGGTGGGTGGAAAAACGTATCGAAGGTCAATTCACTCGACGAGCTGCTGACCGAGTACAACAAAACCGGCACGCTGTGCATGACGTTGCAGGAGTCGATCGACTTCGACCAGTTTGTGCGCTGTTACTGCGTCGGGCAGGAAGAAGTGATGATCATGGCTTACGATCCGCGCAAGCCGTATCTGTCGGGCGAGCAGTACGTTCACAACCCGAATTACCTGGAGCCGGCGCTGGCGGATCGTGTGCGCAAAGATGTGCGCACGCTTTGCTCGGCGTTGGGGTATGACCTCAACACAGTCGAGTTTGCGATCAAAGACGGCGTGCCGTATGCGATCGATTTCATGAACCCGGCGCCGGATGCGGAGCTCGCGTCGGTTGGGGAGTTTTATCATCAATGGATCGTGAATGCGGTCACGGAACTTGTGTTCAGGCGTTTGGCGGAACCGGCGGAGACGCGGCGTTATCGTTGGGATGCGCTGTTGAATCCTGCGCCGCAGCAGGCGTATGCAGTGGCTTCGGCTGCGGAGCAACAGGCGAGAACGATTACGCCTGGGCCCGTGGCGCCCGCTTCTCCTAAAAAGGCTGCGACGACCAGGCGTAAGAAAAGTTAGGGAGGGATTTTAAGAGGATCGGCGTTCTAGCGTGACTAAGTTCAGATAGAACGAGAGTTCAGATAGAACGGGCAGTTCAGGTAGAGCAGGGTTCAGGTTCAGAACTGAGAGTTCACGCGGATCGGGGTTTGGAGCGGCCAAATAGCATTTTGGTCGCTCCAACTGTTAGGAGCCAGATAATCAACGCAGAGGACGCAAGCGACCAACCGAAGCTTGCCGCAAGTGGATCAAGAAACCCGCCAACCAGCGCGAGCAGCACGCTGAAATTCGTTACCCGCAACGCCAACCGTCGAATACGGGTCACCGTCTGCAACCAACTGATCCGCCGCAACTCAGACGCAAGATAATCATCATCGTTGTTGAGCTGCATGTAGTATTCACCCTCGCTACGCGCATAGCGTGCGAGCGCTTGTTCTGAACTCACGCGCGCGGCTTCGTGATAATGGTGAATGACGTGCGCGAGCTTCCCTTCCCGCAGCGCAATGTCCGCCAGCCCAACCCGCGCTTTGAAGTTTCCGCTGTCGAGTTCGACCACTTTCTGCAACGCCAAACGCGCCTGACGCGCATCGCCGCACTCGAGAAAACTCTCGCCAATCAACGGCAACAACACCAGGTCGTTCTTCGCGCGAATACTGGCTAGACGCAACGCCGCTCGCGCCCGTGAAAGCAGTCGCGCATCTCCTTGCGCGCTCGCCTGCGATCGCAACAGCCGCGCGAAGTCGTAAATCAGCCAGGCGCCGTGGGGACGAACATTCAACGCCCGTCGAAATGCTTCGCTCGCCTCTCGCAAACGGCCCGAAACGCGAAGCTCGTTTCCCAACCGCCGCAGCACATGCGCACGCTCAACATCTTCCGGGGTCGACGCGACCGGTTGAATCTCACGCGCTTTGCCACCCAACTTAAAATCCGACTCCGCCACGTCGAGAACCTCCGACGACGCCAGTTGCGAAAGTTGCGCTTTGCGTTCGAGGAAATTGGGATCGTTGAGGTAGTCGCGCAGATCGCGCGTGCGGCCGTCAAGCTTGTTTTCGTGAATCATTGGGAACAGCTCGCGCACCATCTTCCGGTAATCGCGCCCGCCGGAAATGATGACAAACTGTTTTCCCTTGCCGTTGATCTGCGTGCGATAGCGATAACGTACGCTGCCGCCGCGGCGCAACGTACGCACGGCTTGCGTTTCCACAGTCTCGAAATCGTCAACGGCGAGTTGTTTGCGATAACCGAAGAGTAAGTGCAGGACTGAAGCCACGAGACCTTGCCGGCGCAGCAGAATGCCGTCGAACACGATGCGATCGGTCAGCGCAAGCACCGGAACAACGATCGACGTCACGCCGACGACAAGCAACGCAAGCGCGTCATACTGAGCGCGCAGGAGCGACGCCGCGAGGAAAGTGAGAACACAGCCAACTGCGAGATATGGACCAGGCGAGACGCGCACGCTGGCAATCGGCGGGCGTTTGAGCGCGCGTTCACGTTCGTCGTTGACCCCGGCCAGTGCGGGCAGACTATTCAACTCTTTTGGTTCACTCATCTGCCCCCCAGGAAAGCCCCATGAATATCGTCAGGGCAATCGACCGGCAACTCCAGTGCAAATGTGCCACGCGATCGGCCGGGTTCAGTGTAACGCAAGTCTGCCAATTGCAGGAGCGTCTGCGTCGTGCAGTCGGGCTCGCGGAGTTTAGCGACGGGAAACCGCGCGAAGTCGAGAAACACGTGCGCCGATTTTTCTCGTGAAACCGCTTCCAAAGACGCGGCCAATTTGCCGGATGGTTTGGGATAGCGAATCACTCGACCCGACGGCGTTTGCCCGTTCAGCGCCACGGGAAAACGGTAAGTCGCCTTATCGGTTTCAAAAACGAAGTCCCAGCGCAGCGGATTCGCGAGCGTCGGCATGGCTGCCGCTCTGGAGACCTGTTCGCCATACGGAGCGGTTATGCGATTAGCCTCCTCCGATCCTTTTCGCACCGCCGACGCGTGGGCGAACGCAAGTGCGCTCCAGTACGCGAGCACTAATCCAAACGCAACGAGCGCGATCTTCTCACCCCAGCGCTCGCGTGCGCCGGTGACAAACAGAACGATGATTAAAATCAAAGCGCCGATCCACAAACCGGCAATCAATGTTGGGTTCGGCAGGTCGCTGGAACGCGGCCCGGCAACAATCATGAAAGTGATGACAGCCGCGATCGTCGCCCAGACGAATTTGCCGATCTTTGTTTTCGACGCGAGCAGAAACGCGGCGCCGCCCAGCACGACCCAAATAAACGGATCGACAATGAAAACCAGATCGCCGTAGAACCAGCGCGGGTTCCACGGCAACAGAAAACGAATGCCGTAATTGTTGGTCCAGTCGAGCAGCGGATGCGTCGCGCTGACAATGAACGAGGCGATGAGCAAACCGCGAAACTTTGTTTTCGGGGGCCGGTGGCGCAATCGCGCCCACAAGCGATCGACGCCGGTGAAGATCAGCGGCAGCAGCAACGAGAGAAACACTACACCGACAATCGCGTGAGTGATGCCGCGATGATGCAGCAGAAAGTCCCAACGATCACCGAAGGCTAAAACGATGATGTCAGAATCGGGTGAATTAGCCGCGAGAACGCAAAGGACCGTTGCGCCGGGTGACAATCTTTCCAGACCCGCCTTGGCTGCCGTGAGACCGACGAGTGAATGCGTTAGATTGTCCAATCCGGGTTCGTCCTCCGCGCAGTTTGTCAGACCTAACCTAAAAGCGACGGAGGGGCCTCTGGCGGAAGCTGTGAGTAACGTTCCGGATCAAGTTTTTGCAATTCGGTGGCTGCCTCACGCGCGGCCGCCGAAGTGGGAATGGGTTGATTGTTCTCGCCTTTCGCTTTTCTCGATGCGTCAACGAGGTTGAAGAGAACGTCGACGGCTTCCTGCTTCCTGCCGAGCTTGGTGTAGACCTTAGCGAGACGCAGGTTCGCAGTTTCGGCGGTCACGCTGGTGCTGTTTTGGCGCGCGAGGTCGCTGTAGAGTTGGGCGGCTTCGTCGAGCTTACCGTCGCTCTCTTTGGCTTGTGCGAGTGCGAATTTTGACAAGGCGGCGACTTCGGGAACACTGCTGTTCGAGAGCTCGCTCAGTTCCGTCAGGCCTTTAGCGCGGTCGACCACCAAACGGTTCGCAGCGATAAAGTAGCGGGCCTCCGATTGGTACGGGTCGCCGTATTTCGCCGCGACCTTTTCAAACTCCTCTATGGCGCGTTGAGCGCGGTCGTATTCAGTGGCAAACGAGGGCTCGGTGCTGCCGGGGATGGGGGTCGGATTGATGTCGGCGGTGGAGATAGTGATGGCGCGACCGAGTGCCTCACTGGCTTCGTCAGCCTTGCGGTCGCTCCATCTAACGAAGACCAAAACGAGGAGGCCTGCCAGAATCAAGCCGCCCAAGCCGTATAGGATGGTGCGGCCTTTTCCCTCCAGCAGCTCGCCGAGACGGTCAAAGAAACCCATCGCTGTGTCGCGAAAGCGGTCATGTTGTAGTTCACGGGCCCGCTTTTTCTTATACTTTGCCACTTAGCTCCTCTCGCAAGCCCTGATAGTCGGCTGCGTTCTCTTGGGTGTATGATTAGCGAAATTGTCACTCTAATGTCGCGTCGGAAAAGTTGTCAACCGCGAACGCCTACGCGAACGCATCAAAGACAGTCGGGGAATTGAGTTTGGGTACGAGATGAAATTTTTTCGGGAACAAACAAAGAAGCTCGGGTGTCTAAGCGAATGCCTGTCCGGGAATGGGCAAGAATCGTTGAATGCTCTGGTTCCCGCCCCAGGGGGTGATCAGTGAGCTACGGAGAGCCAATAGCCCTCCGCGGGCAAATCGAATTGGAGCAGGTTGCTCCGGCGACCCTGGTCGAGGCGCGGCCTCAAGTCGAGGCCCAGTTCGTTGAAAGATTGAAGGGCGGCGACGCGGCGGCCTTCGAAGTTTTGGTGAATGAGCGCTCGGGTGAGATTTACGGGCTGCTTTTCCGCCTGACCGAGAGCACCGAGGAAGCCCGCGACCTGACGCAGGAAACGTTTTTGCGGGCGTTTCAGAGCAT
This sequence comes from Pyrinomonadaceae bacterium, assembly GCA_036276375.1. Taxonomy (GTDB): domain Bacteria; phylum Acidobacteriota; class Blastocatellia; order Pyrinomonadales; family Pyrinomonadaceae; genus PSRF01. Next base: position 6,332 of record DASUOZ010000331.1, read on the forward strand.
CGGTCACTTTCGCGGCGAGTCGGACCTGCGCACCTGGATTTACCGCATCGCGATTAACCAGGCACGCAATCGTTGGCGCTGGTGGCGCCGGCGTCGTCGCGATGTGACGGTCTCGATTGATGCGCCGCAAACGAACGGGCAGCCTTCGCTGATTGGAACGCTCAAGTCTGACAACGGGAACGATCCGGAACGTGAGACT
>DASUOZ010000332.1:0-3282 GCA_036276375.1 Pyrinomonadaceae bacterium
GGATCGAGTTTGTCCACTGGGATCATGCGACCCACTTGCTGCGGCCGATGTTGCGACAGTTCCTCGACGTAGTGCGAGTCGTGTCGCATTTGCAGTCCCGTCGGCAGTCCTCTTTTAGACACGGCTGATTACCTCTTCACAAAGTTTTCCGTACTCAATGGCTCCGGATGAATTGGGTGCGAAACTGAAAATCGATTCTTTGTACGCCGGCGACTCCTCGAGCCTGACGCTTTTCGTGATCACAGTGTCGAATAATTTCGGACCAAACACGTTGCGAATCTGTTCATGAACTTCGCGGGCAAGCGTCGTGCGCTTGTCGTGCAAGGTCACCAGCACGCCGAGCAGCTCGAGATTTGGATTCGGACGCGCTTTGACTTTCTCGATTGTTTCGAGCAGATCGTCTGTTCCCTCGAGCGCGAAGTACGACGACTGGATCGGAATCAGCACGTGCGAGGCGGCCACCAGTGCGTTGACGGTGATCAACCCGAGCGTCGGCGGCGTGTCGATCACGATTACGTCGTAATGTTGCCGGAACGGCTCGAGCCGATCCTTCAGGCGGAATGGAGCGTCGAAGTCGCCAACGAGTTTTGCCTCCAGTTTGGCGAGATTGATGCGCGCGGGCACTACGGAGAGGTTCTCGACCGGAGTAGCGTAAACCGTCTGTTCGATCGGCGCCTCGCCGTCCATCATCAATTCGTAGACGGATCGCTCAACCGTCAGCGGGTCGAGAAAAGAGATCGAACTGTTAGCCTGTGGATCGAGATCGAGAAGAAGGACGCGTTTTCCCTTGCGGGCAAAAGCGGCGGCGAGATTAATAGCGGTAGTGGTCTTCCCCACCCCACCTTTTTGATTGGCGATGGCGATTACCATTCGCTGCACAGTGGCAAACCAGCGCTCCAGGTGTTCATAACTTTGCGCTCATAACTTCGTCACATCGGCAAATCGCCGGCTTCGCCGATGACGTCGGGCCATTCCTCTTCACTGGTGGACAACTCGCTCTCTTCGCTTTCCTCTGTGGGCAGAGTGTTGCGCGAAGCTTTGATCACTTCCACGTCGACGTAGATCGGACAATCCGCGCGCAGCGCCAGCGCGATCGCATCAGACGGCCGTGAATCGAGCGTCATGCGATCGCCTTCACTGTTGCGCATCTCGATCACCGCGAAAAACGTGTTGTCGCGCAGGCTCGTCACCACCACTCGCTCGACGCGTACGCCAAGCTCAACGATCAGGTTGCGCAGCAGGTCGTGTGTCATCGGGCGCGGCGGCGCGATCTTCTCAATCTCCAACGCGATGGCATTCGCCTCGTAGGCTCCGACCCAAATCGGGAGCATCGTATCACTCTGAACGTCTTTCAGAATGATAATCGGCGTTCCGCTATTCGGATCCATCATTAGTGCTCGGATCTTTACCTCAATTTCCATAAAACGAGTACCCCTTACGCCATCGCTCAACGATTTAGCGCTGAACAAATCCCTGTTGATCGATCTACTGCTGAACTATTAACCAACACACCGTACAGGCTGTTTGTCTTAGCGGCAGTCACCGTCACGTCGACCAGTTCGCCTTCGAGACTATGATCGCCGGCAAAGTTAACGACCTTGTTGCACGTCGAGTGCCCCGACAAATCGCTCTCGGATCTGGTGCTCTGTTTTTCTACGAGCACCTGCAAAGTGCGGCCGACGTACGATCGATAGATCCGCACCTGGTTCTTTCGTTGTACTTCCTCGAGCGCGAGAAATCGCGCCGTCTTTTCTTTCTCAGGAACGTCGTCAGTGAAGCTCGCCGCAGGGGTTCCGGCTCGCTTCGAGTACTTGAAGATGTAAATGCTGTCGTACTCACACTGGTCGACGAGTTCGAGCGTCTGACAAAAGTCTTCGTCCGTTTCGCCGGGAAAGCCGACGATGATGTCGCTCGTCAGTGACAGACGCCGGCTGGAGCTCTTGATGCGTTCGATTCGTTGCCGGTAGTCGCTGCGCGTGTGACCGCGGCGCATCATTTTCAGCACGCGATCGCTGCCCGATTGAACCGGTAGATGAATCCAGTCGCAAAGGTTCGCGTTCTGTTCGATAGCGGTGACGATGTCCGGGTGAAAGTCGCGCGGGAACGACGTCGTAAACTTAATGCGCGGCATTCCGGTGGCTGCGACCGCACGTAGCAAACGGCAGAACGGCGTTGCTCCAGGGAAACCTTCCAGACCGTCTTCAACCCGCGGCCGATAGCTGTTGACGTTCTGGCCGATCAGGTGAATCTCTTTGTACCCGAGTGTTTGCAGATTTCTTACTTCAGCGACGATCTCGCTTGCCGGGCGGCTGCGTTCGCGGCCGCGCGAGTAAGGAACAATGCAGAACGAGCAGAACTTGTTGCAGCCTTCGATGATGGGAATGAAAGCGACGTGCGGTGAATGTCGTTCGGCGGGAGAAACGTCCCACGAATCAGTTTCGCCACGCTCACCGAGATCCAGAACTTTGCGTTCGCCATTTGCGGCGCGCTCGATCAGCGACGAGATGCGATCTGTTGCGCGCGTGCCGATCACCATGTCGACTGACGGCGCGTGATCGAACACCGACGCGCCTTCGAGTTGCGCGACGCAACCCATCACGCCGACGAGCACGTTGTTCTTTCCTGCCTTTTCAGATTGGGCGGCGCGTACTTCACCGATGCGTGTGTAAACCTTTCGCTCCGCTTTCTCGCGCACGGAACACGTGTTGAGCAGGACCACGTCCGCATCGTCAGCGGAGTCGCAGAGATCGTAACCCGAGGCGCGCAAACCCGTAGCCGCACGTTCAGTATCGGCAACGTTCATCTGGCAGCCAAAGGTTTCGATGTAAACTCGTGGCTTCATTTCCAGTCCGTTACAAGTGGCCACAGTCTACCAGAATCATTTGCCGAGATAAATCACGATTGGAAATAGCAGTTGCTTGATTCTTGGTGGTTGCGCTAGTAGTATCGCGAATGTTCGTAATCCCAGAGAAAAGAAAGGCTCCTCATGTCCTTTAACAAGGTGATAATCGTGGGCAATCTCGGTCGCGATCCCGAGTTGCGCTACACGGCTCAAGGTACCCCAGTTTGTACCTTCAGCGTGGCCACGAATGAAAAGCGCAAAGATCGAAATGGTGAAATGCAGGACCACACGACGTGGTTTCGCGTCACGTTGTGGAACCGGCAGGCGGAAACTGCCTCACAGTATCTGCAAAAAGGACGTCAGGTTTATATTGAAGGGCGTCTGCGCGTGGAAGAGTACGTTGATCGCGACGGCAAACCACGGCATTCACTGGAAGTGCA
>DASUOZ010000333.1:0-5387 GCA_036276375.1 Pyrinomonadaceae bacterium
CGAGCGGCACCATCGGATTTTTCGCCCGCGCCTGATGCGCGACAAACGAGAGGAGACAAACGACACCACCGATCAGCGCCAACCGCACCAGCCAATGCGAAAACCCGAGTCGTGGCGACTCGATTAAACCGAAAACTACACCGGCCAAACCGACGGTCACCAATGCGGCGCCGATCCAGTCGAGCGATCCCGGTTGTTCTTCGCGACTCTCCGGCACGCGCCACACCGAGATCAAGAGCACGACGAGCGCCAACGGCAGATTCAGAAAAAACACCGCACGCCACGAAACGTGCTCAACCAACCAGCCGCCGAGAACAGGTCCGATTGCCGTGGTGATCGCTGAAAAGCCGGACCACGTGCCGATTGCCCTGCCTCGCTCTTTCTCATTGAAACAAGAACTGATTAACGCAAGACTTCCCGGCACCAGCAGCGCGCCGCCAATTCCCTGCACCGCGCGGGCAGCGATCAGTTGGTCGATATTCGCAGCCATGCCGCACGCGGCTGAGGCAATCGCAAACACCACCACGCCGATGTTGAAAATGCGGCGCCGGCCGTAGTGATCGCCGAGCGAACCGCCAACCAGCAACAGCGCGGAAAGAAACAGTGCGTAAGCCTCAACGACCCACTGAATACCCATCGCTGTGGCGTTGAGATTGGTTTGCAGGAAAGGCAGCGCGACGTTCACGACGGTGCCGTCGATGAACGCCATACCCGAGGCCAGAATCGTCGCTGCAAGAACCCACCGGCCCATAGTTAGCCACAGACTAACACGGACGACACGAACCAACCCTATTTCAGTCTGTTAAAGTCCGTGGTTATCCGCGGCTAGAACGGTTCATCAATTGACGCGCTTTGTTTAGTGAAAAACTTTGGCCCGTCTTCCGTAATGTACAGACAGTCTTCGAGACGGATGCCAAACTCGCCGTAGATGACCACGGTCGGCTCGTCGCTGAAGCACATGCCGGGCTGAATCGGCGTCTTGTTCCCGCGCACGAAGTTGGTCCACTCGTGACCGTCGAGTCCAATGCCGTGACCCGTGCGATGCGGCAAACCGGGAACTTTGTAATCCGGACCGAAACCCGCATCGGTGATCACTTTGCGCGCCGCTGCATCAACCGCTTCACACGGCGCGCCCACTTTCGCCGCCGCAAATCCGGCGTCCTGCGCCTTGCGCTCGAGGTCCCAGATCTGCCGCTGCCGATCGGAGGCTTTGCCAAACACAAAAGTGCGCGTGATGTCTGACTGGTAACCGTCAACGCTGCAACCGCCATCCATCAACACCACGTCACCTTCCTTCAAACGTTGCGGCGTGCTGCTGCCGTGAGGAAACGCGGTGTACTTGCCGAAGCTCACAAAGATCCCACCGGACGAACCGAGCGCACGAAAAGCCGCCGCGCAGTTACCGGCAAACTCGCCCTGCGTCATACCCTCAGTCATGCTGTCGCGCGTGGCTTTGTAAGCAACGATCGCAATGTCGTTGGCGATCTGCATCAAGGCGAGCTCGGCCGGAGACTTGAACATACGACAACCGGCAGTAATCGGCGTCGCGTTAACGAACTTCAGGGCCGGAGCGGCGAGTCGAATGCCGTCGTAAAGAAAGAATCGCACTCGTTCTTCAATGCCGATCGTTCCCGTGCGAATACCGCGATCGCGGAACACTTCCGCGACGCGTTGATAAGGACTCTCGTCTTCTTCCCACGTGCGGATGTCGGTGCCCATGCGAATCAACTCGCGCGCGCGTTCTTCTTCAAACTTCGGGCAGATCCAGGCAATGTCACCACGCGCGGGAATCACGGCCGCAAACATTCGTTCACTCGTGCCCCAGCGCATGCCTGTGTAATAAAACATGCTGCTGCCCGATTCGAGATAAATCGCGTCGACGCGCTGCTCCCGCATCAGCCTTTGTGCTTTCTCGATGCGCGCCTTGCGCTCGTCGAGTGTGATCGGAACGACGTTTTCAGTCATGCGCCGCAAACGGCGAATCGCTTCCGGTTGCGTTGCTTGTGGTGCTGGTTCAAGTGTTTCGGTGTCGGCGTAAGCCAGCGAGCGGCCTAACAAAGTTACGCCCGCCACACCGGCGGACAAACGAAGGAAGTCTCGGCGGTCTGTGCACATGGTGACACAAATTACAACAACACAGTTGAGTAGCGAAAGGCCCAGCGGCTAGAATCGCCACGAAATGCCGGTGAGAAGCAAAGATCTGCACGGCTCCGCGCCGGACAAATGCGCCGCGGCGCTGCTGCTGATCGACGTCATCAACGATTTCGATTTCCCTGAGGGCGAACAGTTGTTGCGTCTGGCAATGCCCGCCGGCGAAAATATCGCGCGTCTCAAGCAGCGAGCGAAAGAAGCGGGCATTCCGGCGATCTACGTGAACGACAACTTCGGCCGCTGGCGCTCGGATTTCAAAAAGATCGTCGACCACTGTCGCGAAGAGGGCAAAGGCAAGGAGTTCGTCGAACTGCTGCTGCCGGATGAAGACGACTATTTCGTTTTGAAACCGAAACATTCCGGCTTCTATTCGACGACGCTGTCGTTATTGCTCACGCACCTCACGGCGAAGAACCTGATCCTCACGGGCATCGCGGGAAATAATTGCGTCATGGTCACTGCCAACGACGCTTACATGCGCGACTTCAAACTCTTCGTTCCGGCAGATTGCGTTGTTTCCAACACTGACGAAGAGAACCAACATGCTTTGAAACAGATGGAGACGGTATTGAAGGCTGATACCACCATTTCCAGCGAGCTGGACCTGCAAAAGATCAGTGGCTAACGCCCGCACGATTCTGATCGCTGCGATTTTCTGCAGCCTCTATGCCCTGTGTGCTTATTGGCCGGCGCACGCGCAGCAGACCTTGCATTGGGGCGCAGACCCGAGCGGCGGCGCGCCTTACGTCTTCACCGATCCCGCGAATCCCGATCGCTACATCGGTTACGAAAAGGAAATGGTCGATGCGCTCGCGGCCGCGATGGGCCGGAAGGCGGAGTTTGTGCCGAGCGATTGGGAAACACTCGTCTCCGCGCTGCAACGTGATTCGTTCGACATCATCGTCAACGGACTCGAACCAACAGGCGATCGCGCGCAACAGATCCTTTTCAGCAATCCCTATTACGTCTTCCAGCTCCAACTCACGGTTCGCCACGACGACGACCGCATTTCATCGCTGGCCGATTGCAAAAACCGCGTCGTCGCAACGCTCGGCAACACCGCCGCCTCGCGACTGCTGGAACAGGAAGGCATTCCCTTTCGCAGTTATCAGGATCCGGTCGGCGCTTATCGCGATCTAGAATTGAAACGCATCGACGCGGTGGTCATGGACGTACCCGCCGAAGCGTTCTACGCACGGCCGAATCCTAAGTTGAAACCAGCGGGCGCGCCGTTCACGCGCGGGCTTTACGTCATCGGTTTGCGCAAAGGCGACGAAGCGCTGAAGGCGGAAGTCGATAAAGGCATCGAGACGATCATTCGCGACGGCACGCTCGAAACGATTCTCAAGAAGTGGGGACTCTGGAACGACGCGCAGGTCGAGTTTCAAGCGCCGATTCGTTCGGGAACCGAGACGCAAGCCAACGTCGAGTACACGACGACAAACGCAACGTTCAACTGGAGCGAAGCACTGTGGCGACTGACGCGCGCGGCCGCCGTCACCGTCCTGATCGCCCTCGGCTCGATGGTGATCGCCGTCGTCCTGGGTCTGCCGCTCGCGGTCGGACAGTGGAAAGGACCCGCGTGGCTGCGGGCGCTCTGCACGATCTACGTTGAGTTCTTCCGCGGCACACCCGTGCTGGTCCAACTGTTGTTTCTTTATTTCGGGCTGCCGGTGATCGGTATCGCGATGCCGGGCTGGTTGACTGCCCTCGTCGGGCTCGGGCTCAACTACGCTGCTTACGAATCGCAGGTCTACCGCGCGGCCTTGGAAGCAATCCCGTACGGCCAGTGGGAAGCTGCTTACTCACTCGGCATGAGCCCGACGCTCGCGTTTCGCCGCATCATCCTGCCGCAGGCGTTTCGCATTGCATTGCCGCCGATGACCAACGATTTCGTGTCGCTCTTCAAAGACACGTCGGTCGCGTTTGCCATCTCGGTTTGGGAACTGGCCACTGCTTATCGCGAGCTCGCGAATGCATCGGGACAGTTTCTCTTGCTCGGGCTCGCGGTGTCGGCGTTTTACCTGCTCATGAGTTTGCCGATGGCCCATCTCGCTCGCTTGCTTGAACGACGCCTCAGCAATCGCGCCACCGAACGAACCGTTGAAGGCGAACCACTGGAGGTGAGCGCATGATTCGCGTCTCCGGTTTACGCAAACGTTTCGGCTCGCGCGAGATTTTGAAAGGGATCAGTTTCGACGTGCCACCGCAAACGGTGCTGGGCGTGATCGGCGCATCCGGCAGCGGCAAGTCTACGCTGCTGCGTTGTCTGAACGGGCTCGAAACAATCAACGACGGCCGGATCGAATGTGACAACGTTCGTCTCGAAGCCGGCATTTCGCCTGCGGATTATCGCCGGCGGGTGAAAGATCTGCGTTTGAAAGTCGGAACGGTGTTTCAGCACTTCCACCTGTTTCCACACCTCTCCGTCCTGGGAAATATCGTGGAGGCGCCCTTGCACGTCCTGCGCACGCCAAAGAAGACAGCGGAAACAGAGGCGTTACAGCTACTCGAATCAGTCGGGCTCGCAGGCGCCGCCACGCGTTATCCGATTTCCTTGTCAGGCGGCGAACAACAACGCGTCGCCATCGCGCGCGCACTCGCAATGCATCCCGCGCTGCTACTGCTTGACGAACCAACCAGCGCACTCGATCCGCGGCGCGTCAACAGTTTGCGAACGTTGCTGCGTACGTTCGTCGACCGCGGGCACACGATGATTATCATTTCCCATTCGATGGGATTCCTTAGCGGAGTCGCCGACAACATTCTGTTTCTGGAAGAAGGGTTGGTCGTCGAGCACGCGCCCACGAATCAGGTACTCAATTCCCCGCAGGATCCACGTACGAAGAGTTTTTTAGAGCAGGCCGATTGATTGGCCGGACACGCTCTCGAGATAACGTTCGAACGAAGGGCGATGCTCGATGTTCGTGATCCTCGTTCCCAGCAAATAGCCGTTGATTGAATATGCATCGGTTAGGCGTTCACAACGCACCGGCGCGACTTCCAATCCGACAATTCCTTCGGGGAGGTGTAATGAAAGTTTGAGACGATTCGAGCCGCTGCAAAAACGTTCGTCGATGATGGTTGCGGGAAGCACCAGCGCGAGCCCTTCGGCGCTGAGGTCGCTGGTCTGGCCGAAGAAGATGAGCTTTGAATCCTCGTCGTAGGCGTTGGCGACGTCGTTATCCAACAACGACAGCGTGGCGGCCAACTCGACCTCGCATTTCACACGAAGA
>DASUOZ010000334.1:0-4049 GCA_036276375.1 Pyrinomonadaceae bacterium
CGCCGGAGAAATACTGGCGCGACTCGAAACTCTGCACGATTGGTGAGGGCACGTCGGAAATTCAGAGGATTATCATCGCGCGTGAGGTGCTGAGACAGGTTTGACCAACAGCCTTAGTCAGCGAGTGAGCAGTGGCGAACCTGCTGCGGTGGCGCGGGCGATCTCGAAAATCGAAGACGGCTCGACCGGTGCGGCCGCTTTGATGAAGGAAATTTATCAACTCTCGCGCGGCGCGCTGGTGATCGGGATTACGGGCGCTCCGGGCGCGGGAAAATCGTCGCTGGTCGATAAGCTCGCGCTGCTTTACCGCCAACGTGGCGAAAGGGTCGGGATTGTGGCCGTGGATCCATCGAGTCCCTTTTCAGGCGGCGCGATCCTCGGAGATCGCATCCGAATGCAGGCGCTCGGTCTCGACGAGGGCGTGTTCATTCGTTCGATGGCGACGCGAGGTAATCTCGGCGGTCTTGCCCGTGCGACGGTTGACGCGGTCGCGATCCTCGACGCCGCGGGTTACGCGAGAGTAATCGTGGAGACGGTTGGTGTCGGTCAGGACGAAGTCGAGATAGTTAAAGCGGCGGATGTTTCCGTTGTTGTGCTGGTGCCCGGCATGGGCGACGACATCCAGGCGATAAAAGCCGGGATCATGGAGATCGGCGACGTTTTCGTGATCAACAAGGCCGATCGCGAGGGTGTCTACGCGACTGAAAAAGAACTGGAAGCGCTGTTGTCCCTGACGTCGCGGCAGGACGGCTGGGACCCGCCGATCGTGAAGACAGTCGCGACGGAGAATCAGGGGCTGGAAGCCCTGGCGGCCGCGATCGACAAATTCCAGCAAACGCAGCTAAGCGCCGCGGAAAGCAGCGAACGCCGGCGGGCGATTGCGCGCTGGCGGATTGTGGAATTGTTGCGCGAGCGACTACTGGCCCGGGTTTTGGCATCAGAATCCTCGGTTGCTATGCTGGAACAGCTTGCCGATGAAGTTGCAACCCGGCGTCGAGACCCTTATTCTGCGGTTGAGGAACTACTGAAGAGCTAGATGAAAGTCGACCATATCGGCATCGCCACGCCCACGATCGACGAAGGTTTGGCAATTTGGCGCGACACGCTGGGCTTCACCCCGGATTCCACCGAAGAGGTGACGCAGCAGGGCGTCAAAGTCTGCATGCTGCCGGTCGGCGACACGCACGTCGAACTGCTCGAGCCGCTGAGTGCGGAGACGCCCATCGGAAAGTTTTTGGCAAAACGGGGACCCGGGATTCATCACATTGCAATCGAAGTTCGCGATATCAAGGCCTCGCTCGCGGAGTTGAAAAAGAAAGGCGCACGGTTAATCGACGAGACCCCACGCGTGGGAGCGCGCGGTTGCCTGGTGGCCTTTATTCACCCGTCGTCTACGAATGGAGTGCTGCTCGAGTTGGTGCAGCATCAATAGTCAGGAAAGGAAATAGTTTTGACTTCAACACGAAAGGCTCTCATTGCAGCCGCTGTCGCAGTGATTTTTTCAGCCGGTTTGATCTTCTGGCAGGTCAAGGCGCGTAAGGTAGGACCAGTTGAGTTAACGGCTGAAGACATGGCCGTGATCGCCGAGACACAACCGGCGCAGCTTCGCGCACGGCTCGCGGCTGATGAGACGGCCCGCAAGGACTTCGCTAAGGACCTGTTGCAAATGCTGGCTGTCGCCGAGGAGGCGCAGGCCCATGGTATCGACAAGGCCCCCGAGATGAAGCGCCAACTGGAATTCCAGAAGACCAGCATCATCGCCCAACACTTCTACCAGTCGCAGGGGGAAAACGGTCCGGACTTCACCGACCAGGAAGTCGACGATTACTTCAAGCAGCCCACTAACGACCAGAAATTCGAGCAACTCATCGCCGACGCGAAGAAGAGTGATCCGCAGTTTGCGGCGCAGCAGATTCCCGCGGAAGAGATGGCGAAGCTGAAGCAGCGTTTGGGTCGCGTTTATCTCGCCGAAAAGAAGGCTGTCGAACAGGGCCTGGATAAGCAGCCGAAGGTTCGGCTACAGGTGATGTTGCAGAACGCGCGGGCGATCGCCATCAAGTACGCCGAAGATAAATTGAAAGACAAGATGACGGCGACGGACGCGGAAGTCGACGCTTATCTGGCCAGCCATCCGGAGATGGACACCGACAAGAAGCAGCGCGACCAGGCCCAGGAAGTGTTGAAGCGCGCGCGTGCGGGTGAGGATTTCGGGAAGCTCGCGCAGGAGTTTTCTACCGACGGCAGCAAAGAAAAAGGCGGCGACCTGGGTTGGTTCGGCCGCGGCCAGATGGTGCCCGAGTTTGAAAAAGCTGCGTTTGCGTTGAAGCCGGGCGAGATCAGCGAAGTCGTGCAGACTCCGTACGGTTTCCACATCATCAAGCTCGAAGAGCGAAAGACCGAAAACAAAGACGGCAAAGACGAAGAGATGATCCACGCCCGGCACATCCTCTTCAGTGAAGCGAGCGAGAATGCCTTTGGGCCACCGCAGACGGGTCGTGAAAAAGCAAAGGCCGCTGTCACGCAAGAGAAGCAGAAGAAAGTGCTCGACGACATCGTGGCTCGCTCACACGTGAAGGTGGCGGAGAACTACACGGTGAAGGCGCCTGAGCAACAGCCGTTGCAGGGATTGCCTCCGGGCTTTGGTGCGCCTCCGAGCGATGCGCCCGCACCGGCGCCGCAACCGTCGAAACCGGCGACCAAGAAGCCGAACGAATGATCGCAACGAACTGACAAACCATCCACAGATTACGCAGACTTCTTTTAGTCAACCTGTGTAATCTGTGGATTGCCTTTGAACATGCGACTTGGCGACTACTCGGTGCAGGTAATTCAGGATGCCGAATTCCGTCTTGATGGAGGGGCCATGTTCGGCGTCGTGCCTCGTAAACTGTGGTCGCAGGTTTTCCCCGCGGACGACGAAAACCGTATCCGGCTCAACATGAATTGCGTGCTGGTCGAGACGGGTTCCGAAAAGGTGCTGATCGAGACCGGCATCGGCGATAAGTGGCCGGCAAAGCAGTCGGCGATGTACGGCATCGACCGCGCGCGCCCGTTGGCGGACACGCTATTTGCGCAAACCGGTGTTTCGGCGGATGAAGTGACGATAGTGGTGAACACGCACCTGCATTTCGATCACGCCGGCGGCAACTCCAGGCTTGATACGGACGGTAATGCCGTTGCGACGTTTCCCAACGCTCGTTACTTTGTTTCCCGCGCGGAGTTGGAACACGCCGAACAGCCGACCGAACGCGATCGGGCGAGTTATCTGCCGGAGAACTGGCGGCCGCTCGTCGCCTCGGGACAACTGGAGCCGAAGCCGGAGAATTACGAAGTGGCGCCCGGCCTCACGATGGAAACGATCGCGGGTCACAATCGCTCGATGCAGTGCTGGCGTCTCGAACGCAACGGCACGACGATGTTCGGTTTTGCCGATCTCGTACCGACGCGCGCGCACCTGCGGCTGCCATGGATCATGGGTTACGACCTTTATCCCCTGGAGACGCTTGCGGCTAAGAAACGTTTGTTGCCGGAAGCGACACGTAACCACTGGCTCTGTTTGTTCTATCACGATCCGGACGAGCCGGTTTGTCGATTGCAGGAAGGCGAGAAGGAGTTGAACGCGATTCCTGTTCGCGCGGAGGAAAACAACTTTTCATGAGCAGTCTCCCAGGAGTGCGCTTTGGCATCATCGGCGGCAGTGGTCTGTATCAGATGCCGGAGTTGACGGGCGTTGAAGAAGTCAGAGTTTCCACGCCTTTCGGAGATCCGTCGGATGCGTTTGTGATCGGAACTCTCGAAGGCGAGCGCGTCGCGTTTCTGCCGCGTCACGGAGTGGGCCATCGTTACACGCCGACCGAGGTTCCGTTTCGCGCGAATATCTACGCGATGAAGCTGCTGGGTGTGGAGCGGATTCTTTCCGCGTCGGCGGTGGGCTCGTTGCAGGAGCAGTATGCGCCGCTGGACATGGTGATACCGGACCAGTTTTTCGATCGCACGCGCGGGCGTGTGCGTGAGTCGACGTTTTTTGGCGACGGGATCGTGGCGCACGT
>DASUOZ010000335.1:0-3825 GCA_036276375.1 Pyrinomonadaceae bacterium
GTGGCGCTGGGTGTTTCGTTACCGCCGCATCCAGCGCGCGTTGCGCCGGTTCACCGGCGGCGCTTCAGAGCCTGTCAAGCCGTCGCCGGCCGAAGCCAACGGCACGTCCGCGGGAAAATCCGAAGAGACACTACCGAAGCTCATCGCACTCGCAAAAACCGAGCTTCGACACGGTCACACGAACGCGGCAGCGACCATCGCCCAACTGGTCGTCGATCGCTTTCCTAAAAATCCAGACGCGCAGCGTGTTTTCTCTTCAATCCCTCGCTCCGGGCGTAATGACACCCTAACTCACCGCCAACAAGCGGATCTCCACCTCGCCCTTGCTCAGGCGTACTACCTTCTTGGTGAAAACGAAGCCGCCACGGCAAACTTTCAAACGGCGCTTACATTCAACAACGATCTACCCGACGCGCACAGCGGCCTGGCAGCGATAAACATGCCCGGCATCTCGTATCTCGAGTGGCTCGAAAAGCTCTATGACTACCTGAAACCCAGAAACGTTATCGAGATCGGCGTCTCACAAAGCGCATCGCTCGCGCGCGTCCCTGCACCCGCGATTGCGATCGGAGTCGATCCGGTTCCCAGCGTTATCTATCCGCTGCAAACTGAAGCGCACATCTTCCCCGAAACCAGCGACGACTTCTTCGCGCGGCGCAACGTGCGCGACCTGTTGCGCGGCGAACCGTTATCGATCGGCTTCATCGACGGTTCACACATCTTCGAGCAAGCGCTCAGAGATTTCATGCACCTCGAGCAGTTCTGCGGTCCAAAGTCCGTGATCATGTTTCATGACACCGTTCCTTTGGACGAGCTGACGCAACGTCGTGAACCCGAAACGCATTTCTCAACCGGCGACGTGTGGAAAACGATCCTGTGTCTCAAGGAGTATCGACCAGACCTGGAGATATTCACGATTGCGACACCCCCGACAGGACTCACGTTAGTCGTTGGGCTAGACTCGTCTTCCCGAGTTCTCACTGAGAATTACGATCAAGCTGTGGCCCGGTTTATGGATCAGGGATTTGGAACCATAGAACACACGCTATCCAGTGATCTGAACCTCGTCCCCAACGACTGGAGCGTGGTCGAAACTCGTCTCAAAGCGCGAGGGGTAACGCCAAATTGAAGACACCAATCGGCCCTTACTTTCCCGATCGCGATCAACCCCGCCTGTCCTTCGGCGAAACGCGCACCGTGCGGCGGTTTCACGAGCTCTACTACAACCGCTGGCCCAAAGGCGCCGACACGATCAACCTCAGTTGGTTTGGTTATCACTTGCTCAAGTGCCCGCTCGATTTGTGGATGTACCAGGAGTTGATCGCCAGGAGGCGTCCTGATTTTGTGGTCGAGACCGGCACATTCGCGGGCGGCAGCGCCCTCTATTTCGCGATGCTGTTCGATCACCTCGAACACGGGCGCGTGATCACGATCGACATCGAGCGCAGGGAAGAATGGCCGGTCCATCCTCGTATCACTTACGTGACCGGTTCGAGCGTGGACCAGCAGATCGCGGCGCGAGTGCGTGAAGAAGTCGGCAACGACCGGGCGATGGTCGTGCTTGATTCGGATCATCGTGCAGAGCATGTGTACCAGGAGTTGGTCGCTTACAGTCCGCTCGTTAAGTCAGGCGATTACCTGATCGTCGAAGACACGAACATAAACAAGCATCCCGTCGTGCCGGGCTTCGGCCCCGGTCCAATGGAAGCCGTCGAGCGGTTCCTTTCCGAAAACAATAGTTTTGCCGTCGACGAGCATTGCGAACGCTTCCTGATGACGTTGCAACCGCGCGGTTATCTCCGCAGGCGCTAATCATGCAGACGCCGCTTCGGACACCTGTCGCCCTGCTGATCTTCAATCGTCCCGAGATCACCCGCCGGCTGGTTGCAGAAGTTCTGCGAGCAAAGCCGCCGCAACTTTTGGTCTTTGCTGATGGACCACGACCGGATCATCCCGAAGACGCCGCGTTGATTGAGGCCGCGAAGGCCGTGATCAGCGAAACGCCGTGGGAATGTGAAGTCGTCACCAACTATTCCGACGTAAACCTCGGCACAAAGTATCGGCCGGCGACGGGGCTTGATTGGGTTTTTAAAATCGTCGAGAGGGCCATCTTCTTCGAAGACGACGTCCTGCCGCATCCATCCTTTTTCCGTTTCTGCGATGAGCTCCTCGAGCAGTACCAGGACAACGAGCGCGTGATGATGATCAGCGGTAACAACTTCATGGGCGGCCGCAGACTGACCGCGGACAGTTATCTCTTCAGTCACTACGCGGGCATCTGGGGTTGGGCCACCTGGCGGCGCGCGTGGCGCCACTACGACGTCGAACTGCGTGAGTGGCCCGCGTTGCGCGAAACGCGGTTCTTAAGCGACGTGCTTGCAAACGAAGACGAGGTCGCGTTCTGGCGGCAGTGTTTCGATCGCATCGTTTCAGGCGAGACGCAAACGTGGGATCATCAATGGCAGTTTGCCTGCTGGCGACGGCGTGGCTTGTCGATCATGCCGTCGGTGAATCTCTGCACGAACGTCGGGTTTGGGCCGGCTGCGCAGCACTACAAGGAGTTCAATCCCAAACTCGCCGCGGTCCCCGTAAGCGAGATGCAGTTCCCTTTACAACACCCACCGGCCATCGTCCGCAGTCGTGAGGCCGACGATTTCGCTTTTCGCGAACTACTCAGCGGAGGCGTCGCCAATAAACGCCGTACTCGCCGGTGGATTCCATTTTTTCAGTGATATTGTGCGCGCGGCGGAAGTCCTCGACGGCCTGCACGCAGCAGGGAACTGCCGGCGCGTAGTCGTCGATGATCGCATACCCACCGAGCGAAAGCTTTGGATAAAGCGCCTCGAGCGCCGTCATCGTCGACTCGTACAAATCTCCGTCAAGCCGAAGAATCGACAGCTTCTCGATCGGCGCTGACGGCAGCGTGTCTTTGAACCAGCCTTTCAAAAACCGCACCCGATCGTCCAACATACCGTACCGCTCGAAGTTTCCTTTTACTTCTTCGACAGAAACTCCGAGCACATCGTTTGCGAGATGAAAGCCGGCGCCTTTGTCGGCCGGATAGCGATCGGGTGAAGGCGGCGGCAAACCGGCGAAAGAATCGGCAAGCCAGACAGTGCGTTCTTTGTCGCCGAGCACTTTCAGAACCGCGCGCATGAAGATCGCCGCGCCGCCGCGCCACACACCGGTCTCGATCAGGTCGCCGGGAATGTTCTGTTGGACCACGTCGGTAATGCAGTCCTGAAGGTTCTGCAACCGTTTGAGCCCGATCATCGTCTCGCCGTCTGCCGGCCAGTCGAGCCCTTCCGCGCGCGCGTGTGGATCAAACTTCACCGAGCGCACGATTTGCAGGTCGCGTGCTGCGAGCCACTTGCCGACTGTTCTAACAAGCACGCTGCCGTTGTTGGCCGGAAGCGAGCGATACTTCTCGCCGAAGATGGACCGCGTGAGACACTTCTTCAGCAGATCGAGATACAACTCGGCTGGAGTTAATTCGGGGCTGGCGTCGTTACTCGGAAACATACAGATGGCGATGAAAGGTTATATACACGAGTCCAGCGGGACTCGACGTGAGCGATTCGTCTTCCACCCAACGGCGCATATCAGGTTCTTCCGTCACTCGCAACGGTACGCGACGGTTTTCAGTGCTGATCTTCAAAAAGAAAGGCAGCGACGGATTGTCCCAGCGTATGCGTGCCGTCATTGCGGTCGTCAATCCAAGCTCGCGGTGAGCCCAACCAAACAACGCCAGCGCGGCCTTTTTCATGATGCCGGGGATGTCGTCGAGCCCGCGCACGAATGCATCCGCTTCGCCGGTTCGTTCTT
>DASUOZ010000336.1:0-3977 GCA_036276375.1 Pyrinomonadaceae bacterium
AAAACAGACCAGAAAGTTTTCATGAGTTTCCCTGCTTGAACCGCGAATAAAGTCGTTAACGTTCGCCGTGGTCCTGTAGTACTTTAACACTTGCCATGAATGCGAGTCCCTGTCGTCGCGTCATCTCGTCGATTGTCACACTGTTTGTTATTGCTCTCGCCGCGTGCAATCAGGAAGCGAATTAGGTGTGGTGGCCATCGATGTGCAGAGCACTCAGAAAGATGGTCGCACTCAACCCGTGGCGCGATCACACTTCCGTCTGCTGAAGGGAAACTTCATCGATCTATTGGGCGGTAACAGCAAGGATGCAGACGCGCTGAAGAGCCTGTGGGACGTAGCCGACTACGAGAGCCATACCGAATCCGACCGCTACACTCGAGTGCATAAGGTTTTTCAGGACCACGTGATAGCCACGGCGCAAACAGACGCACAGGGCAAAGCAAAGTTTCCGCGGGTTCTGGCCGGCACCTATTACGTCGTCGGCTGGACACGCGTAGGCGACGGCAACCAATTAATGATCTGGAACTATGAAGTGAAAGTTAAAAAGGACGAAGAACAGAACCTCGCTCTCAATTCTGCAAACGCAGCGACACTCGCGCCGTATCCTTCTTCCGCACAGCGCCTTCCCTAAAAGTACTGCTGACGGCTCTGCCGCCGGATGTGCGGCGGGACTCCGCCGCGCCGCTGGAGTTTGGACATGCGACGATCAGGTAGCCTCGCCGCACATCCGGCGGCGGAGCCGTAAGCCGCATCCAGAGTCGCCCCTATGGTGCTGTCTCCTGAACGGTATCTTTCGAATGTCCAAACTCCAGAGCCGAGGCTACGCCTCGCCGGCACCTGAGCCCCGCACAGCGATGAGGTCTTAATCCGCGACAGCGTAGCCGACTACACTCACAATTCCCGCGTTGCAGTTGATTTGCCGCTACTTCGCGCTGCTGTGGAGGCAAACGTTCCCCGGAGTCCACCACCTGCGCGGTCGAGTTTCCAAACAAATCGCCCGTTGGTCCTGCGCAGCGCGCCCTGTTCGGAAAAGTTCGCTTCGACCCTGTCACCATCGATGAAGCCTTTTAATTGAATGGGGGTTCGGCTGCTGGCGGGCAGGCTTCGGCCATTCTCAGATACCTTCTGCCCCTGCGCGGTGAATGTGTGTCCCGTTTGATTAATCGACAGCGCGAAACCAATTTGCAGGTTCTGAAAACCTCCGTGCGCCGTGGCGTTGACCGTATTAACGACCGTCCATTTACCGGTTAAGTCCGGGGCGACAGCAGTCGGTTGCCGATCGGCGGCGGTCGTCGGACGCTGGTCTATCGTTGGTTCCGCTGGAAGCGGAGTCACGGGTTCGTTGGCGGTTGCCACCGATGCCGGCAAGGTTCGTTCACGGAACCTGGAACGCAGAACTACCGCTGCCGCGACGAGCGCCACGACCAACACACTCACCGCGACAGCTATCACGTAAGGAGCAGCAGAGCGAGCCCGATGCGGCACGACCGTTTCCGTCGCTGCGGCGCTGACATTCCTCGTTACAACTGTGGCTTCCTCACTTTCGTCAGGCATCGCAGGCGCTGAATATTCGTTTGGATCGACCGTCTCGATCCCGAAGAACTGTTTCAGCACAACGCGTTCACTCATCGTTATCGAACTCGAGTCTGGAATACGCGCTGCGGGATCGAAGTGATAACGAACGTCACGGATGGAAGCGACTGCGTTGATTGCCTGAAACCCGGTGAGATCGCCGATACGAGCGTCCAGGAGCTTGCCGTCTCTGAAGAACAGGAAACCTTCGGTCACGCCCGCGGCGATGTCGAGCCTTCCGCTCGCGGCTTTTGCCGAAACTGTGGCAATGAGTTGCAGAATTCCTGGAGCGCCAGGAGTGTTTTTGTCCAGCATGATCGTTTCCCGCGTTCGAGCACAGTAGAGTGCGGTAAATGGACTCCGTCACGAGCCGTGAATGTTTCGCAGGGGATGAGTTGGGAAGAGGCGAGCAGTGTATTCGCCGTAGCGGAGAGAGTCAAAAGCGCGCGTTAACGAAAGAAAGCGTGAACGCGCTAAGTTGCGGCGCGTCGTAAACGCTCTTCCGCCAGGCGATCGGCAGCTTTGTTTGTCGTGATGCCTTCGGCTTGTGCGCTTTCGAAAATCCGCAGCGTGGTGTCGTAGATTTCGTCGATTTTTCTAAGCGCGTCTTCTGCTTTCCAACCGAAAAGCTCCCGGCAACCGTTCAGGACGCCGCCGGCATTGGCGACGTAGTCGGGTGCGTAGAGAATGTTTCGTTCGCGAAGCATCGCGCCGTGCCGCTCTTCCAGAAGTTGGTTATTGGCGGCGCCCGCGACGATTTGGACCTTCAACTCGGAAATTGTCCGATCGTTGATCACGCCACCGAGAGCGCACGGCGCAAAGACGTCTGCATCCACACTGAAGATCTCGTCCGGCTGGACCGACTCGGCGCCGAATTCCTCGACGACACGCGACAGATTGTTGGCGTAGACGTCTGTAGCGATCAGTTTCGCTCCCGACTCACACAGCAGTTTCGCCAAGTTGTAGCCCACGTTGCCGCAGCCCTGCAGCGCAACCGTCACTCCGGCGAGCTCATCGGTCTTCCAGAGAAACTTCGCTGACGCCTGAATCGCGCGAAACACACCGCGCGCAGTAAACGGTGACGGATCGCCAGAGCCGCCAAGAAGTCCGGCGACGTAAGGAGTCTCGGCACGCACGATCTCCATGTCTGCCGGGCTCGTGCCGACGTCTTCCGCGGTGATGTAACGTCCCTTCAACGTATCGACAAAACGTCCGTGCGCGCGCAGCAACGCTTCGCGATTTTGTGTCTTGTTGTCGCCGATGATGATCGATTTACCGCCGCCGAGTGGCAGACCGGCGAGAGCATTTTTGTAAGTCATGCCGTGCGACAGGCGTAAAGCGTCGGTGAGTGCTTCCGCTTCGTTTGGGTACTGCCAAAAACGTGTGCCGCCGACGGCTGGTCCAAGAGCGGTGCTGTGAATGGCGATGATACCGTGATAATGACTTTCGGAGTCGCGTCCGATCAGCACGGTCTCGTGATCGGTATTCGTTACTATTTCTGTGATTTCCATGTCCGGATGTTTGGGTGCAACACTCTTAACGCTTACGTGTTCAGAGTTGTTGCACCCATCTGGAATCCAGACTGAAGCGAAACTGAGGAACTACTACTGCGTCGCCTTCTTGCGGTTGAGGATGTTACACGCCTCCGCGGCGCTGCTGGGATCGATGGCGGTGTTTCCTTCGTCGATGTGGCGGATTATGCCTTCTTTATCGATCACAAACGTGGCGCGATTGCCGAAACCCTGTTCCTCGTTGAAAACGCCGTAGTCTTTCACGACCGTGCGTTTGAAATCGCTGAGGAGCGGAAACATGATGCCGATTTGTTTGGCGAATTCGCGGTTGGCGGGAACACTGTCGACACTCATTCCAAAAACCTGAGTTTCGGTTGATTCGAACTTGGCGATATCAGCCTGATACGCCTTCAACTCCTTCGTTCAACCACCGGTGAACGCGAGCACATAGATCGCGAGCACGACGTTCTTCTTGCCTTTGAAATCGCTCAGTTTGTAGGTTTTTCCGTCCGTTGCGCGAAGCGTGAAGTCGGGAGCGGGGTCTCCGATTTTCAAGTGCGTCTTGACTGGTGGTTGCTGTTGGGCCAATGCCACAATGCTGAGCACGGCCAGCAGCATGAGGGATATTAACGATCGTGTGTACATTCTGTGGACTCCTTGCCATCCGACACGGGTTATGCTTTGCGGCGTCGAATTTATGCGCAAGGAGACAGGGAGTCAAGGCTGAATGACAGTACAAATTGGTATCGTCCTCGCATTATTGCTCGTCGCGCTCGTGCTTTTTGGCCTCGAGCGCATCCCTATTGAAATTGTTGCGATTCTTTTGGTGATGGCGCTGGTCCTCACGAATACGTTGACTCCCGCCGAAGCATTCGCCGGTTTTGGCAACGATAT
>DASUOZ010000337.1:0-5429 GCA_036276375.1 Pyrinomonadaceae bacterium
ACTGTCCACACTCGCATTCGCACAAACGACAACGACTACTACGACAGCTACACAGACAGTCCAGAATCCCGACGGAACCTACACGATAATTGAGTATCCAGTGAAAAAAGAGGTAACCCTGACGCTTAATCCCGTCACCATTCAGGGCGCAAACGGCGTCGCAACGATTTTGCGCGACGACGACGGGACGAGGATCAAACTCAATTTGACTAACGTACCGGCAGATGTTTCCACGTTGACCTTGTACGCGGTCGACGACACCGGTGCGGTAACGGCGCTTGGCCCCGTAACGATCAGCAATGGTACCGGTACGCTGGCAGCGACGACTCCGTTGAGCCGTTTCATGTTGATCGCTTCGCCGGAAACAGCGCTGACGACGTATGATCCAAACACGAAGATCTTCTTCCGTAGCGCGGTGCCTGAGGGTTACGCAGTGGTGCCGATGCGGACGAATCCATCAGGTGAGAAAGTTGCGGCGGTGGCGGCTCCGACTACGACCGTAGCCGGCACTTACACTGCTCCGCTGCTGAACATCCCGGCTTACAAAACCGGCGACGACACAAAAATCAAAGTCGATTTCACCGGTGCTTTGAGCGGCGCGCGAGCGAACGTGTTCATCACGCCACACAAAGACAAACCGACCGAAGTAAAAATGCGTTTCCACGATCTGAAGGAAGCTCCCGCGGGCCAGAAATTCATCGCGTGGGCCGTCGGACCGGATGGGACGTATCAGAAACTCGGTGAGATCGTGAACACCGGCGGACGCAACGAGGCCGAATTCAAGACTGAAACTGCGTTGCCGGACTTTGGGTTGTTGGTGACGATGGAGTCAGCGGTTGGCGCGTCCCCGGCGGGCCCGGCAGTCGCTACTATCCACATCGTTCCATAACTGGTTCGAACATCCCTTAATTTTTAGGGGTCGTGCCGCCGGCACGGCCCCTTTCTATGTCATAAATCTCACAAACAACTACCACAAAAGTGTAATCTTGCGGTAATATGTCGCCCACTGAAGTGCGCGCGGGCACTTCCGGTCTCCCGACAGGCTCAATCGAGCCCCTAAAATTTGTCACCGACAGCGAGATCCCCTGGCCGTTGATTTTCCCATCGCGGACCGAAGTCTCCCTTTTAGAGTTGACGACATGAAGAAGAGAATATTCCCCCGTTTCGTTCCCCTGGCCTTAGTCCTTTTACTCGCGTCCGCCGCGCAGGCCCAGGAAAGCCTGCCCGCACTCGTCAAACGAGTGAAACCCGCGGTGGTCGCGATCGCCACCTACGATGCGAGCGGCGAAGCGTTGATGACCGGCAGCGGTTTCTTCCTGTCTCACGGGCAGGTCGTCACGAACCTGCACGTCGTCCGTGGCGCCGCACGCGCGGAGATCAAAACTCTCGACGGCAAAGGGAAAGTTTATCCCGTAAACGGCGCACTCGCTGTCGACGAAGAGGGCGATCTCGCGCTGCTTGGCGTCGACATGCCGCCGCAACCGGCGCGCGTCAGCGAGCTCGCGCGCGAACTGCCCGACGAAGGTGAACCGATCTTCGTGATCGGGAATCCGTTGAAGCTTGAAGGCTCCGTCAGCGATGGCATCGTGTCGGCGGTTCGCGAAGTGCCAAACAGCTACCGCATCATTCAGATCACAGCCCCGATCTCACATGGCAACAGCGGCAGTCCGGTCTTCAACTTGAAGGGACAGGTGCTCGGCGTCGTGACCGTGAAAGTCACGAATGGCCAGAACATCAACCTCGCGATTGCCGCTGCGCGCGTAGGCCAGTTGCGCGCCGGAAAACTCCAGCCGCTGGCGGACATTGCCCCGAAGGGCAAAGGCGACGTTGCCGAGTCGTCGTACCGCAACGGTCTCGATTCACTGTGGCTGGGCAACTACGACAGCGCCGTCGGTTACTTCGAAAACGCCGTCAACAAAAACCCGAAGCGCGCGGACGCGTGGGTCCAGGTCGGCTACTGCAAAGTGAAACAGGGAAAGAGCCAGGAAGCGATTCGCGCGTACCAGCAAGCGTTGCAGCTCAAGCCCGACGATGCAGAGATTCACAATAAGCTCGGCGATGCTTACTACTACGCGGGTCGTTTACGTGAGGCGATTGATTCGTACGAAACGGCGAAAGACCTGGAGCCTGACAACGCCGAGACGTTCTACAACCTTGCGGTTGCGTATTACGAAAGCGGCAATCAGACGATGGCCGCGATTGAAGCGCGCACGTTGCAGCGTCTCGATCCGAAGCTCTACGAGAAATACCTGCGCGAAACGATGTAGGCCACAGAGGGACACAGAAAAACACGGACTGAAGCATGTCAGCTCAGTCCGTGTTTCTCTGTGTTCGTCTCTGGCTCTTACCCAGCCTGGCCGGTGAAGACCGCCGGATCCACGCTCTGCGGATTTCCCAAAACTACAAAGCGAATATTGCGCATGTACTTCTGCGCCACGCGCTGGATGTCGGCCGGTGTCACCGCGCTGAGCTTCTCGAGAAAGTCAACCGAGTTGCGCCAACCGCCGCCGATCAATTCATACTGCGCCAACTCACCCGCCTGCGCCGCGTTCGTCTCCTGACCGAGGTAATAAGTGGTCAGGTACTGCGCGATCACGGCGTGAATGTCGTCGTTACTCACCGGCTCGCTTTGCAGGCGCGCGATCTCCGCCAGCATCACGCGTATTGATTGATTCGCATCGACCGCGGTCACGTAAAGTCCGCCAACGTTCGCGGCCTGCGTGCGCAGAAACGCGTCCGGCGCATACGAGAGGTTTCGTTTCACGCGCACTTCCTCAAACACACGGTCGCGCAACATCGAGCTCGCGACGCGCATGGCGTAGATGTCCGGCGAAATCAGTGACGGCGCGGTAAACAACCCCTGAACATAGTTTGTGCGCAATTCGCGCGGCGTGATCTCTACCGTGGACTTAGGAAACGACAGGGCCGGGAGTTCTTCCGGTTTGTAATTGCCGCGCGGCAGTTTGCCTAAACTATCCGCGAGCAGTTTTTGCACGTCGGCCGGTTTCAGATCGCCGACGATCACGAGCAGCAGCCGCGACGTTTCCATCACTTTCGTGTGATAGCGCCGCAGATCGTCCGGCGTTAGTTTCGCGATCGATTCCGGTGTGCCGGTGGTGCTGTTCAGATAAGGATGACCCGCGTAGGCAACGCGATCCTGCAATCTCTGCAAGTAGACGTCGGGACTGTCCGTGTCGTCGCTGAGTGAAACAACCATTCGCTTTTGCACGAGCGAAACGTCTTCGGTCGTAAACGACGGGCGCAGCGCAACGTCAGTGAAGATTTGCCACGAGCGATCAAAGTGCATGCGCGTGGTGCCCAGCGAGAGCACCGAGTAATCGTTATTCGAACTGCTGCCGACGACGGTGCCCATCCGCGATAATTCAGTGCGCATCTTGGCGCGCGGAAAATTCGTCGTCGCTTCGGTGGCGACGCTGAGCATCAGCGATTCGATGCCGGCGTTCTGCGCGTTGATGTTCGTCGATCCGCCGCGAATAAAAAGTCCGGCCGCGACGGTCAAACTTCCCTCGCGGCGTTTGAGTAGGACTTTCAGCCCGTTAACGTCAATCTCACTAACCAGCGCCGCCTGTTTCGCAACGACGCTGCGGACGGTTTCCTGCGCCTGAACTTTGCCCTGTTGGGTGGCGTGCGAGACTTCGCTGCCACTGAAGACGACAACCGAGATTAAAACCCACGCGCTAAATATTCTCTTGATCTGTTCTTTCATTGACCTATCAACTCTTGTGGTTGGATTTTGATTTCGTTTTGCGCTTCATTCGACAGCAGCGCGAGTCCGACGTGCGGCTTCCCTTGAATGTAAGTGGTGATGTAACGGCTGATGTCCGCACGCGAAGTGGCTCGCAGTCGCGGCAGGTAGCCGCGGAAATAATCGAGCCCCGTTGACGCCCACCAGAAGCTCAGCGTGTGGGTGTAGTCGCTCAGTTTTTCACGCGAATAAAGATCGTCGGCTTCGAGCAAAGCCTTCGCGCTTTCGAGCTCCTCGTCAGTGTAGTAGTCCTTGTCGTTGAAATGTGCGACTTCGTTGTACATCGCCTTGACTGCCGCGCGTGCTTTGTCGGGCGTGGTCTGCGCTATCAACATGATCGGGCCGACGTTGCGCTGCGTGTAGTAGCCCAGATCGACTCCGGTGACGAGTCCCGTATCGACGAGGTTGCGCTGAAAACGCGAATTCGGCTGCCGCAAGATAAATGAGAAAACGTCAGCGGCATAAGTTGCGGGATTGTCTTTACCAATCGACGGACCATGCCAGCCGACGCTGATGATCACATTCTGAATCGGTTGCAGCACTATCGTGCCTTCACTCTTCGGCAGCGGCGGATGTTCGACCAGCGGAAACTCAACAAACGGGTCTTTCTCGCGCTTAGGCCAATCGCCGTAGAACTCCTGCGCCATTTTCAACACTTCCGCCGGACTAACGTCGCCGGTGATCACGAGCGCCGAGTTGTTCGGCACATAGTAACGCTGCTGAATCAACCGCATCATTGCCGTCGTCGCGCCCCCGACAGTCTCGCGATTGCCCAAAGGGTTCTTGCGGCTGGGGTACTTGAAGAACAGCCGGCTGTTCATCTCCTTGCTGAGATAGAAAAACGGGTTCGACTCGTTGCGGTCGATCTCGCCAATCACCACTTCCTTCTCGCGCACGAATTCCCGCTCGTCAAACAGTGGGTAGCGTGCGGCGTCTTTCATAAACTGCATCGCCGTGCGGATGTTTGGGCTCGTCGTGGTGAAGTAGTAATCCACTACTTCTTCGCGCGTCGTGCCGTTATAAGCGATACCCATCTGTCCGATGCGGCGCAGATAGTCTTCAGCATTTGCGATCGCGCGGTTTTGTTTGAAAAACATGTGCTCGTAAAGATGCGACAAGCCGTTCAACTCGGGCGGCTCGGTATAAGAGCCGTTCTTCACCGCCAACTCGATCGTCACCAGCGGAATGGAATGGTCCTCGAGAATGATCACTTCCAACCCGTTCGGCAGCACGTGACTGACCAGTTTCGCTTCGGGCAGTCGCGCGGGCGCGGTGGCCGCGGCCGCGGGCGTGGTTGGTCTTTCGGTCCGGCGCTGCTGCGGGACTGCTCCGATGAGGAGCGTTGAAGGTGTTAATAGACACAAAAGAAGTAGCGAGACCAGGAAGGTTCGTTTCACGTAAATTCGTCCTCTCAGTTGCCTTTCGATGCCCACGTCAGGCAAATAGATTCCGCCGCCAGGCAAAATAGATGCTGAGGTTAGCTTGTGGAGGGGAAATTCACAAACACAGGTGAGGCCGGGAAAAATAAGTTCACCAAATTAGCGTTTCTTCGCGACGATTGACCGTGCTTTTTGTCGCAGCGCGGTCCGATAAGCGGCAGCCTCGGCGCCGGTCGCATTCGATAACCACTGAATGCGCGGCGTGCCCGACGAAGTTGTTTCGC
>DASUOZ010000338.1:0-4078 GCA_036276375.1 Pyrinomonadaceae bacterium
TGTGTGGTAGTGAATTATCGTCCGCTGCCACCGCCACCGAAGTCTCCCTGTCCGTTCCCGGTGAATGTTTCAGCGCCGCAGTCAGTTGCTGAAGGCGAGATCATCACCTACGCGGCGGATGTTTCGTACGGCGGCACATCCGGTTTGCGGTACAACTGGACCATGAGTCCAGCAACCGCACGCATCATGAGTGGCGCAGGCTCGCCGACCATCACGGTCGATTCAACCGGCCTTGGCGGTCAACGCATTATCGCCACGCTGACGGTCGACGACGGCTCTAAGGATCCGGCGTGCGCCCAAACGGCACAGGCGGCTTCGGTAGTTGCTCCTGAGGAAAAGAAGATCCTCGTCGCGCGCGAGTTTGACGAGTGCGAAAACTGCACGTACGACGATCAGAAAGCGCGGCTGGACAATCTCGCAGTCGAACTACAGCACGACCCGACAACGACTGGTTACATCATCGCTTACGGTGGTCGCACCAGCCCAATCGGCCAGGTTGAACTGCTGATGACCCGTGCTCGCAGCTACCTGGTTAACGAGCGGGCGATTGACGGTTCGCGTCTCGTGATCGTCAATGGTGGCTTCCGTGAGACAGACACCGTTGAGCTTTGGCTCGTACCGCGCGGCGCTGCCGCACCGCGTGCTACGCCGACAGTTCAGGCCGGCGAAGTGAAACCCACTGGCACGACCCGCCGTCGACGCGGTTGAAACCCAGCCAATACTGAGTAAAATGGGGTCGTCCTTAAAAAGGGCGACCCTTTCAATTTGCCCCTCCCTCGTCCCCTTGTTTGGCCCCCGTAACCGGATGATTAAGAGGAGGATTCCCGTCATGGCTGAAGAAGGCGGCGGAGGCGGCAGTACGGGCGTGGTCGCAGTGCTGGTCATTTTTGTGATCATAGTGCTGGTAGCGCTATTTGTTTTTAGAGATCGTTTATTTGGAGGCAATGGAAGACAAGACATCGACGTAGACATTTCAGTACCGAGTAGTAAGTAGTAGTTCGTTTCCGTGTCCCGCAAGGCCGAGAGGCGCAAAGGTGTCGACAGCTTCGCCTTTGCGTCTTTCCGCTTTGCGGGATATATATGATTCAAAACTATGCCAGCGCCTAATATTGACACCATTGTTTCGCTCGCCAAGCGGCGAGGTTTTGTTTTTCCATCGTCCGAGATCTATGGCGGACTCGGCAGCGCCTGGGACTATGGCCCACTCGGCGTGGAGCTCAGTAACAACATCAAGCAATCGTGGTGGCGTTGGCTGGTTTACGAGCGCGATGACATCGAGGGGATCGACTCGTCGATCATTCTTAACCGGCTGGTGTGGAAGTACTCCGGGCACGAAGCGACTTTTCACGATCCGCTGGTGGACTGTCGCGAGTGCAAATTCAGAATGCGCGCGGACAAGATTGAGGGAAAGTGTATAAACTGCGGCTCCGCCAATCTAACCGAACCGCGCAATTTCAACATGATGTTTCGCACACTGCTCGGTGCGGCGGCGGAAGAGGACGATCCGGCCGCGCTCGCGTACCTGCGTCCGGAAACGGCCCAGGGAATCTTCATCAATTTTCTGAACGTGCAAACAACGATGCGGCGGAAGCTGCCTTTTGGTATTGCGCAGGTGGGAAAATCGTTTCGCAACGAGATCACGCCCGGCAATTTCATCCTGCGCACGCGCGAGTTTGAGCAGATGGAGATGGAATACTTCGTCAGGCCCGACGCCGAGCATTTGAAGATGGTGGACGAGTGGGTCGAACTGTATCTCGAGTGGTTCAAGAGTCTCGGTATCGACGGCGAAAACTTGCAGTTGCATGAAGTGCCGGCGGAAGAGCTGGCGCACTACTCGAAGCGAACCGTCGACATCATGTATCGCTATTTCCCGGAGCGCGGCGAGGAAGGGCGGCAGTGGGAAGAGTTGATGGGGATCGCATACCGCACCGATTTTGATCTGCGTTCGCATTCGAGTAAAGCGACTGATGCGGAAGGCAGCCGGGAAAATCCGGATTCGACTGAGGACCTGTCGTATTTTGATGAGGCGACGAAACAGCGTTTTTATCCGCATGTGATCGAGCCGGCGGCGGGTGTCAATCGCACCGTGCTGGCAGTGTTGATGGATGCGTACTCGGAAAAGACTAACGACAAGGGCGAGACGCGCGTGATTCTGAAGCTCAGTCCGCAGCTCGCTCCGATCAAGGCCGCGATCCTGCCGCTCGCGAAAAACAAGCCCGAGATTGTGGGCATGGCGAAAGCGATCAAGCGCTCGTTGCAACCGGTGCTGCGCGCTGTTTACGACGACACCGGTGGTATCGGCAAGCTTTATGCAAGGCAGGACGAGATCGGAACGCCGATGTGTGTGACGGTGGACCACCAGTCGTTGGAAGATGAAGCGGTTACGGTGCGCGACCGTGACACGTGGGAACAGGAGCGAGTGAAAGTGAGCGAGCTCCCTGAGTATTTGCAGCGGCGTTTGAAAGCGGCGTCGCCGGTGGAGCCCGTTGCGGGAGCGCCGAGTTTGGAGATTTAGGTTCTTATGCCGGTAGTTAAGAAACGAAATCAACAAACTGAGACTCGCCTGTTGCTGGAATCCGACGAACCGGTGGAACTGCCGCCGGCGGAGATCGACGACAACGCGGTGCTGGTCCAGTTTGAGAAGTTTAAGCCTTACATTCCCGAGTTGCTCGAGGCGCTTCGCGCCGGGACAGTCGCCGAGCCGGTGCCGGTAATGATCGACGGTTCGACGTTTGCGATTCACGGCGAGACCCGGACTTTTTGGGTCAAGCTGTGGCACGCGGCGGGAAGCGAGCTCACGCGGATCGATCGCGCTCAGGTGATCAGTTGTTTGCCTTCCACGCGCGGCGTTCAGGTGCTCGTCGAAGAGCCTGACGAGTTGGACGGTGAGGTTGAAGACGAGCTCGAAGGCGATTTCGAAGAAGAGCCTGAAGAAGAATAGGTCCTATGGACCTGTAGGACCTATGGTTAGCTCCGAGTTTCCAGAGAAAGTCATACTGCTTTCAGAGGCCGTGCGCGATACCGGGGGGCGCGCGCTGCTCATAGGGGGTTGTGTGCGTGATGAGTTGATGAGCATCGCGCCGAAGGATTGGGATCTCGAGGTTTATGGCGTCGCGCCGGAACGGCTGCGTGAGATTCTCGATCAGTTTGGACCAGTGAATGTCGTTGGGGAAGCGTTTACGGTTTACAAACTCGGTCTTGATCTGGACGTCTCGATGCCTCGCCGCGAGCGCAAATCGGGTCGCGGTCATCGTGCGTTTGTGATCGAAGGCGATCCGTCGATGAGTTTTGCCGAGGCGTCGAAGCGGCGCGACTTCACGATCAATGCGATTTTGAAGGATCCGCTAACCGGCGAAATCATCGATCCGTTTGACGGGCGACGCGATATCGAACAAGGCGTGTTGCGCGTTGTTTCGGCGCAGACGTTTGGCGAAGACAGCTTGCGTGTATTGCGAGCGGCGCAGTTTGCCGCGCGTTTTGAATTTCGTATCGCGCCGGAGACGGTAGAGCTGTGCCGGACGATTGATCTGAGTGACCTGCCGTCCGAGCGGATCTGGGGTGAGATGGAGAAGCTGTTGTTGCGAGCGCGACGGCCATCGGTTGGGCTGGGTTGGCTGCACGCGTTGGGTGTGTTGGAGAAAATTTTTCCGGAGATTCACGCGCTTGTGGGCGTGCCGCAGGATCCGGAGTGGCATCCGGAAGGCGACGTGTTTGTGCACACGAGATTGACTGTCGATCGGGCGCGGGAGTTGATCGATGAGCTTTCGTATCCGCGGCAGGTGACGGTGATGCTGGCTGCGTTGGCCCACGATTTTGGGAAGCCGGCGACGACGGAGTTCATCGACGGTCGTTTGCGCTCGCGTGGGCACGAGGGTGCTGGTGTGCCGCCGGCGGAGTCGTTTCTGGACCGCATCAACATGCACACGATTGATGGTTACAACGTGCGCCAGCAGGTGATCTCGCTGGTGCGGGAACATTTGAAGCCCGGTGAGTTTTTCAAGAAGCGCGACGAGGTTGGTGAAGGTGCGTTTCGGCGGTTGGCGCGTCGTTGTGAGCCGGACCTTTTGTATCGCGTGGC
>DASUOZ010000339.1:0-5093 GCA_036276375.1 Pyrinomonadaceae bacterium
GTTGCCGGCACTTACAAAGCCGGCGATGGACCACTGGCGGCTGTTTCCAGTGACGGGGTGATCTATGTTGTGAACAACGGCGGCGACAGCGTGACTAAGCTGAGCGCCGCGGATGGCACAAACCTCGGATCGATCGCGGTCGGGCGCAGTCCGATCGGGATCGCGGTGTCTGGTTCAAATGTCTGGGTGACGAACTCGGGCAGTAACACTGTCTCGAAGCGGTAATCGATGGTTGTTTCAGCAGGCGCGGGTGCATTGTTGCGCCCGCGCCTCACATCCGGCGCCAGAGCCGTTGCCACAAAGAAGTACAAGAAGCACAAGAAGCACAAAGGTTTTTGCTAATGGATTTGTGCCTTTTGTGCCTCTTTGCGGCTATAAATCCGACTCTTTGGCGAAGCCCCGGGCCTCTGTTTGTTCGTGACGTTCGTCGTTCGTTAGTTAACGCGCGCCAGTTCAGCCTCGGCGGCGATGTAGCCGAAGCTGGCCCACTGGTTGCCCGCGGTGATTTGGCGGAAGATCTTTTCGGCTTCGGCGCGTTGGCCGTTGTAGAGGAGCCAGTTGCCGAGGCCGTAGCCGAGCGTGGCGTTGCTCAGGCTGTCGGAATTCTTGCTGATCTCCGCCAGGAGGTCTGCGGCTTTGAGCTGGCCTTTATAAACCCGAATTAGCTTGTAGTAGTCAGCGTTCTCGATGAGCTGGAGGTCGTCTTTGATCTTCAGCAACCTTTGCTGTGCTTCATTCTCACGTTTGAGACGCCGCAATGTCATGTAGAGCCAGTGAGTGGTGGCCACGAGCATGTCCGGGTTATTAGAGACCTTTTCAGCTTCGCGGTAGGCGTTGAGTGCGCGGCGGAAATCGCCTTTGAGATAGTAGGCGAGTCCCAAGTGGTACCAGATGTTCGATTGCAACGTACTGGTCGGGATGTTGCGCGCGTTTGGCAAGCCGTCGGGTTCGATCTCGTCGGGTTTGCCCTTGACGAGTTTTGCCGCTTTCTCGAAATCCTCGACGGCGCGATCGAAACAACGCAGCGTAAGGTATCGATGACCACGGTGGCGATAGAGCCGCGCATCAGCAGGGAACTTCGCGATCCCGTTAGTAAAGATCTCAATCGCTTCTTTGTAACGTCCGAGGTATGCCGTACGTCTCCCGAGCCAGATAACGCGTTCCGCGGATGGCTCCTTATCGAATAGCTCCCGCGCCTCGTTAAGCTTCGCTTCAAACTCACGCTGCGTTTCCGCTGAAAGCTGTGGTCTAACTTCACGCGCCGTTTGCAGACAGTCAGTCTGCGCAGATGCAGTTGCAGCGTAAACACAAAGCAGCACGAGAAAAAGAGGTTTCATTTTGAACATAGGCCTGCCATTATAGACGAGCTCTTAGTCTCAAACTCACTCTCATGATCATCGATGCATGAAGCTTTGCACAAACTCGCAACGTCGAAAGTGCCGAATGAAAGGTATCACTGAATGAAAAGGTTAGGACGTCGTGAATTTTTAACGCGGGCCGGTTTAGCAGCCGCCGGCGTCCCTCTCCTCTACAGCACTTCATTCGCACTCTCAACGCCCTCGTGCATTGTTATCGGCGCTGGTCTTGCTGGTCTTTCCGCCGCTTACGCTTTGAAAAAGGCAGGCTGGACCGTCACGGTGATTGAGGCCCGAAACCGCATCGGAGGGCGTGTGTTTTCTTATAGTTTTGAGCTCAATCCTAATCTGATCTGCGAGCTTGGCGCTGAATGGGTTGGCGTCGGACACGAACGTGTCCGCGCCCTTTGCCGGGAGTTCAACATCGAGTTGCGCGACCACCGCTTTGCTGCGTCGTTGATGCGTGACGGAGTGGTTAAGAAGCCGGGCAACTGGAGCTTTTCACCCGAGGCTGGTGCGGCGCTGGAAAAGTTTGAAAAGCAGTACAGGGCTTATGGCCGCGTTGATCGGCTTAAGTTGGACCAGCATGATTGGTGGACGTGGCTTAAGAAGATTGGCTTTCCCGAAGATGATTTGCGACTACGAGATCTGATGGATAGTACGGACTTCGGTGAGTCGATTCGTCACGTCTCAGCCTACCTGGCGGCGGCGGAGCGTTTTGAGTCAGACGAAGAAAACAACATGGATTTCAAGATGACGGGCGGCAACTCACGGCTCGTCAACGAACTATCGATGCGAATTGGATCGGAAAATATAAAGACCGGCGTGAGTGTCGAGGAGGTAAACCAGCGCGCCGGTTTGGTAAGAGTGAAAACTGCGACAGGCGTTTTTAGCGGCGACGCATGCATCTGCACGGTTCCTGCGCGCGTGCTCAGGGACATACGCTTTGATCCGCCACTGCCCGCGGCTCAGTTGGCGGCTGCTGACGAGCTACAGTATTCCCGAATCGTTAAAAACTCCGTCCTGTTTTCCGAACGTTTCTGGGGCAGCGAAGATTTTTCTCTCGTCAGTGACGTGACTTCTCATTATTACTTTCACAGTTCGAAGTCGCAGCCCGGCCCGGAAGGCATACTGTGCAGTTACGCGATTGGTGACAAAGCCGACGTTCTGGCCGCACAGAGCGATGGCCGTCGCCTGGACATAATCACGCGGGATCTCGTCCCGTTCAATGAACGTGCACCACAACTCGCACGCGCGATCGCTTCTTACGCGTGGCAGCGAGATCGTTACACACATGGCGCCTACGCCGTCTATCGGCCGGGGCAATGGTTCACTTCGCGTAACTTGCTGCAACGTCCGCATCACAAGGTCCTTTTCGCCGGTGAACACCTCGCTGATTCCCAAGGTTTCATGGAGGGCGCGGTGGAGACGGGAGAAAAGGCCGCTCGAGCATTGATTAACAAACGCGGCGCTGCCCGCCGAGTTGGGGCAGTGCCCTAATTTCACTTATCTATCCACAGATTACACAGATTGATTAATGAATCTGTGTAATCTGCGGATGAAGAACTCAACTTAAGTCACCACCCCGAGTTGCTTCAGGTTGACTGCCGCGTTGGACCTCAACTATTCTCCAGTCTGACAATCAGAAACCAGCCGACTCTTTTTAGTAACTGCGTGTGCTCTCAACGTCGGATGCGTTGATTTGTGCTCGACGCCCAGAAGCAAAGATGCACGCACGTACATTTATCTCCCCATCCCTTCCACCTGCTTCGTTTATCCAAGGAGTACAAGCTTATGCGATCTGTTTCATGTCTGCTCCTGCTTATTGCTGCCCTGACTATTGCGGGCTGTCAGCAGGTTGAACCAAACAAGGTAACGTCTCCCACTTCAAGTAACGCCGCCGCTCCCGGCAAGATCGCCATCACCACTTCATCCGAAGAAGCGCGCAAGGAGTTTCTCGCGGGACGCGATCTCGCGGAACGACTGCGCATCACCGATTCGGTCGCGCATTTCGACAAGGCCATCTCACTCGATCCAAATTTCGCACTCGCCGAACTCAATCGCGCGAATGCTTCACCCACCGCGAAAGAGTTTTTCGAGCATCTCAATAAAGCGGTAACACTCTCGGCGAAAGCGTCAGACGGCGAACGCCTGTTGATCCAGGCGGCGGAAGCCGGCGCGAACGCGAATCCCACGAAACAGAAGGAGATCCTCGAACAGCTCGTCGCTGCTTACCCAAACGATGAGCGCGCGCACTTCAATCTCGGCGGTTACTACTTCGGTCAACAAGACTTCGCGCAGGCCATCGGGCATTACAAGAAAGCCACTGAGCTCGCGCCTGATTATTCCACCGCCTACAACATCCTCGGTTACGCGTATCGCCAGAACGAGGCGTACAACGATGCGGAAAACGCATTTAAGAAATACATCGAACTCATTCCCAACGATCCGAACCCTTACGATTCGTATGCGGAGTTGCTTTTGAAGATGGGACGGTTTGACGAGGCCATCACGCAGTACAACAAGGCACTCGCTATCGATCCCAACTTCATCAACTCGCATTTCGGCATCGCCGCGGCGTTGGCCTATAAAGGTCAAGCAGCCGAAGCGCAGTCGGAGTTGCAGAAGATCACGGCGAAAGCGCGCAGTGATGGAGAACGTCGCACCGCCTTATTCGGACAGATGGTGGTGGCGGCCGACAGCGGGAAGTTGGACCAGGCGTTGGCGGAAGCCGAGAAGCAGTATGCATTGAGTCAAAAGACGAATGACATGCCGGCGATGGCTGGTGATTTGCAGTTGAAGGGCAACATCCTGTTGGAGATGGGAAAGCCTGACGACGCGCGGAAGGCTTACGAACAGGCGTTGAAGACTACGACCGACTCAAACCTGTCGCAGGACAACAAAGACAACGCGGCGCTGTTTCATCATTACAATCTGGCTCGGGTGGCGATCGCGAAGAAGGATCTCGCGACCGCGAAAACGGAGACAGAGACTTTTCGCAAGGGCGCTGAAGCGGCGAAGAATCCGAACCAGTTAAAGCAGGCGCATGAACTGGCGGGGCGGATCGCGTTAGAAGAGAAGAGCTACGACAGCGCGATCGCCGAGTTGGCCCAGGCGAATCAACAAAACCCGGACGTGCTTTATCTGCTGGGCGTTTCGTACCAGGGCAAAGCAGACGGAACGAAAGCGAAAGCGTCGTTCACGAAAGCGGCGAAGTTCAATTCACTGCCGCAGTTGAACTACGCGTTCGTGCGGTCGAAGGCGGAGAAAGCGCTGGCGACATAGACAATAGGGAAGTGGAACCGCCGCGTCGCGCCCATCGCCGCGCGGTGGTTCTTTCTACTGCCGTTCTTTTTTGTATTGATCGAGGATTCGTTGCACGGCCTGTAATTCCTTTTGCGGATTAGGGGCGCGGAGTTGCTCGACAGCCTTCGGCTTGCTCAACAGGCGAAACGCGACGTAGCCCGCCAAACAGATCAGAGCGATCATCATTAGAGACCACACGAGGCTGTAAATAAAGCCGATCGCTGAGAGAACAACGAGGACTCCAATA
The DNA here is from genome assembly GCA_036276375.1 of Pyrinomonadaceae bacterium. Lineage (GTDB taxonomy): Bacteria > Acidobacteriota > Blastocatellia > Pyrinomonadales > Pyrinomonadaceae > PSRF01. The sequence goes on from DASUOZ010000339.1 coordinate 4,909, forward strand.
ATCGCCGCGATCACCGTCAGGAGTGTTTTCAGCTTATCCATAAACTATGCCTAAGAGGCGTAGATGAAGTGCTAGTTCGAACGTATTATAGTACTGAATCTTCGCAACGCCATCGCCGCCACAACAACACCAAGCGCCTCAGTCGCCAACAACAACAGCGCGGTCAAACGAAACATGCCGCGGGC
>DASUOZ010000340.1:0-8422 GCA_036276375.1 Pyrinomonadaceae bacterium
AGTGTGACACGATTGGGCCGAGCCCTGGATTGCCGCGAGCATGATCACCGCGACACCGAAAACCTTGCATATGGTTGATTGTGTGTTCATTTTTGTTACTCCGTTGCGTGCAGCATCAAGTAAGGAAGGTCCACGTATCGCACGCCCATCGACGACGACTCGACGAACAGCATGTAGACGCCCGTCCGGGGCACGTTGATCTTGAGCTCGTACACTCCGTCACCAACCGGCGTCGCAATGTCTCGACGTTGCCATTCACCGGGGCTGAGGAACGTCAATACACGCACATCTTTCAAGTCTGACTTGGGATTGCCGGTTGCGGTCTCGATCAGTTTGAAGCGGAAAGTAAACTCCTGTCCGACCGGTAACTTCAGCTCCTTCAACTGGTGCTCGATACGCAGCGCCACCGCCGGCTTCTCCTTCAGGCCGGCGTTGGGCTCCGCACTTATGTCGAAACAGTGAGACACGCGCGGTGAGTCGTTGATAAAAGCGACGTCGTAGCGACCACTTGCCGGCAGCTTGATCGTCGTGGAGTAAACACCCGGTTTGATTTCACGCAGGCTCCGATCGACGACCAACACGGCTAAGGGCTCGCGTCGATAATTCTGGAAGTTGCCCATCGGCGCGGCCATTCCCTCGCTGTAGTAATAAAGAACTTTGTCCACGGGATTCGCCACGATCACGGAGTTTCCTTCCGGTGCGAGCACGATCGAATCAGCGCGAACCGGAGTCGAGCCCTGACCGGGTGCAGCCTGCCCGCCGGGAAACTCGGTGACGTCAACCTCTTTGCCAATCGTCCCGAGCCGCAGCATTTCGACGCTTTCAGTCTCGAGCGATCTCACGAACGCGAACGTGTCGCTGAACATGATTTGATCCGGCGACTTGCCGACGCTTACTTCATGCAACATGCGGTTCGACGCAGCGTCGAAGATGTTCACGAGACTCTGTTTCGTGTTGACCACGAATCCGTAGCGACCGCCGGGTGCGAAGCGGATCGAGCGCGCGCCCGGTTTTGTCTGCATGCGCGCCAGCACCTGGTGAGTTTGTTGTTCGATCACCGTCAGCGTGCCGTCAGTTTCATTCACGACGTACAGTGCTTTGCTCAGATCCGACAGCGCCATGGAAGTCGGACCGGGACCAACGTTGACGTCAGTGAGTTTTTCCAGTTTGCGAATGTCGATAATCGAAACCGTGCCGCTCTCGCGGTTGGACACAAATGCAAACTGGTTGTCGCTGCTGAGCGCGATATCGTGTTGCCCCGCTCCGGTCTGGATTTTCGCCACAACCTTCAAAGTGGCCGGATCAAGGACCGTCACGCCGCCGTCTTTACCGTCGTTTGCGATCCAGAGATATTGCTGGTCGGGCTGCACCATTATCCGCGTCGGCTTACTGCCGGTTTCGATGTAGTCGGAAACTTTCCAACTGCGGGTGTCGATTACGGCAACCTGATCGATCTGCGGCAGCGTGACGAAAAGTTTTTCGCCGTCACGAGTCAGCAGCCAGTCTTCGCCGGGGCTCTTCAGCATCACGAGCGTGAGTAGTTTGCTGCCGCCGAACCCCAGCAGCGGATCGATCACCGAAATGTCGGCGCTCTTGTTCAGAGCCAGCACGTAATATGAATTGAGATCGACGTCCGGTCGCGTGCGCAAACTGCCCGTCAGATACGACTGGATCTTCTCGCGACACTGAGCGGGCTCCGTGGCTTTCTCACTCGGCCGCAAACTGATCCACGCGGAGAGCCCGAGGCCTTTCACGGGAGTGCCGGTGGTTGTGTCGGTAACTTTGAACTTTATGTTGACGTCTTCCGCGGCCTTGATCTTCGTTGCATTCTGGGCCAGTGGATCGGCGGTGAACTCGATCGCAATGCCCTGCTCGACGATCTTTTGCGGCGCGGCGGAGGTTTGCGGTGGTGTTGCGGGTGGCTTGGCCTGTGGTGTCGTCTCCTGGGCCTGAACCGTTACCGTTAAAAGTAATAGACCTGCCAGTGAAAAGAGTATTCGGTGGGTTCGCATTGTTGCACTCCTCGCGTGAATTGATCTGGACTGTGCAACCTTCATGCCCCGGAAAAACGGCCATAAAGCTGCCTATTTGGTCCTAAGCTGAAGTAAACAGTGGGGAAAATTACTGACGGCTGGTAAAAAATTTGGGGTGGCCCACTGGACCACCCCAGCGAATGTGGCAAGCCGTCACGCCACGTTATTGCCGTGAACGTTACGGTGTCACACGGAAGATTCCCCAGATGCCGCCGTCAAACATGAACGAGACCTGTGTTCGATACAGGTAGTCGCCGGTAATCCGGCGTGCGCCACCCGCACCGTTCACCGGAATCACTTCGTAGTGTGACGTCGGTCCGATTCCGTACTGCGCACCTTTGAACTCCGAGAGCGGATTGTTGCCAATCGACTTCGATTTGTTCGTGTAAGGTTCTTCCTGCCAGAAGTGTCCGTGGAGATTCAACACGTTGTTGCGGGCGTGACCATTGGCATTCAGCACCCGGAACCGGACCTGCTGGCCGGCGCGGGCCGTGAACACCGGCGTTACCGGATCGCCTCCAACCAATGCGTTTGTCAGCACATTCGTGAAGTCGAAGTTACGTGTGATCTCAAACGGAGTTTCCGGAGCATAACCCATGCGTTGCCACAGCGGCTCAGTGCGATAGTTAATCGCTTTCTGCGCCGAGTCTTCGTTGTCTTCCGCTCCTTCAGGACCACCGAGGTTTGGTATCGGACTGCCGTCCTTAAACCTCATGTTGATGTCTGTCTGGAGCTGCATTACAAACTCGCGGAACGACGTGCCATCGGTCTTGGTAACGGTCGCTTGCGCGCGCGATTTCCCATCCTCAATCCACGTTGATCCTGCGGGTTCAATGATCAATGAACCAATCGCGCCCTTATTGCTGTGCTTGATTGGGTCGGACGAGATCAGGTTGGTCGCGCCAAACTCGATCGGAGTCGCGATGCGCTGGAAGCCGTTGATAACAACGTCACCGGCGTACCACGTGTACCGGGCGATGCCGCCTGGTCCAACCGTCTGGTTTGGATTGAAGCCGACGTTCTTCCCGTCGCTATTGATTACGTTGTAAGCGAGTAGTTGCGGGTGCAAACCAACCTGGTTGGATGGTTTCACCTGGTTGGCGTTGAAGTGGAAGATCAAGTTTGCCATCGTGTTGAAGCCGGCCAGATCCGGCAACACCTTCGGCAGCTTGTTCAGCAGCGTGAAGTTGATGCACTCGCCGGCCCTTGCTCTCACCACGAGCGGCTCGATCGGAACACCCGCCTTGACCTTGCCGTAGGAGTCAATGTCCGAACTGCGGAAGTACATGATTGCAGTTGGATCGTTGAGCATCGCCCGGCTGTTGTAGACCAGCGTTCCACCCGGCAATGCTGACGCACTGACGGCGGTAACACTGATGTTTCTGCGCGGCGCGTTCAACGGACAGATTCCAGTCGCCACGAGCTTGCCGGTGGCGAAGTCAGTGTCCAGCGACTTCACGATCGTTTGTGTGAGCCCGCCTCCGGCAAACGAAGCCTCGCCTTCGAGATTAGTCGTTTCCTTCGTCATGTCGGGCGACATGAACTTCGTATCGGTCGTAATAGTTGTGTCTGCCGTGACCGAAGTATCAGTCGTGTCCTTGTAGTCCGTTACGCCGTTTGGAAACTCGGTATCGGTAGGAAACGACGAGTCGTTGGTTGTCAATTGCGCTGCACCTTCGAGGTTGTTGGGCAACGCCGTCAAGTCTGTGAGCAATCCTCTGCGGCCGTTGTAGATGCGCATGAGGCCCCAGACTCCGTTCCATTGACCATCAACAGAAGCGCTGTTCTGATACAGGTAATCGATGAACGGGCGGTTGCCGAGAATCGATTCCTTGCCGGTCAGGAACTCAAAGTGTTCGGAGATGCCGGCCACCTGCGAATTGCGATAGCCGGAGTTGTTGACTGCCAACGGATCCTGCGGCGTGCCTGGTTGATGCAGCCACTTGTGACCGTTGATGGTCAGGTTGTGTGTTTCTTCATGTGCTCCCACGAGGATACGAATCTGAACTTTGTCGTTCTCGTAAGCTCGCAGCAGCGGTGTGAACGGATCACCCGGCTGGACTCCCTTCGTCAGCGCTGGATAGAACGTCGGCTGTACGTTGAAGGCCGGATCGGCGCGAGTGATATTTGATTTGTAGACTTTCGACAGGTCGCCGGCAGCGCCGCTGGCCTGTGTGTTCGTCCCGGGATTGCGCACGCGCAACGGCACGGGCTCATTCCGGTAATTCACGCTCATCGTTCCCGGATCTGCCGCCGAGACTGCTTCCGGACAAGGAACCGGAACGCCACCGGGACAAACCACCGGGTTTTCCACGAGGAACGGAAGGCCCACTTCGTTCTTGACGGGTGGATTGATTACGCCTTTCGGATCGGCGATGGGCCGGCCGTTAACGTCGACGCCCGCGCCTGCCTCATAGGCGAGTTGATAATCAGCAAACTCAAACAGAAACTCGCGATGGCTCAGCGAAGGATCTGTTTCGATGATGTTCGCCTGCCAGCTTGTTGGACCACCGTCAACCGTTCGCGTGCCCATGACCACTCCCGTTTCCGGGTTCTTCCAGACCGAACCTTTCGGTTCGATCACCAGGCCGGCATAGAGACCGGTTTGCTGGTGACTGGACGGTCCAAAGTGATCGTGCGTGAACACGGTGCGTAGCGTGCGGTCGATCTTGTTGTTGTTGAGAACGTCGTCGGCAAACCAACGCTGAACGGTGGTCTGCGCTCCGAGCGTGCCGAAGAACGGGTGTGCTTTCGCTTTCGGACAAGTAAACGTGCCGTCGCGAATGTCACCTGAATCTGTTCCGACGCAGCCATTCTGTTTGCGAATGGCGTGAATGCGTTCGATCACTTCGTCGGGACTGAACGTTCCGTCTTCGTAGTTGAAACCGTTGCCCGATCCGTCTGACGAGGTGACGTCAAACTTCACCAGGTGGATGTGTTGTCCGATGATGTCCGTCGGGGTGCGAATCTGGAAATCGTCCTGTTCGTACACGCCGGGGACGAGGTTCGTGTGATGGAAGGTGATGCAATCGTTGGTGTTCGCGCGGAAGAAGAACGGCTCCGGCGGCCGGGTTCCAGCGACTGTTGGACCGACGTCGGCCCACAGCGAAAGAATGCGTGACTGTGGGAAGTGCCAGCCGGCTTTGTTCAATTTGATATCGAGCTGGAAGGCTGCTGCTTTGTAAGTGCGTGGCGTTCCAATCGCGGTGCCGCTGCTGCTGATGCAGGGATCGGCGTATGGCGCGCCGGGTTTGCGCGGTAGTCCATTGAGCACGAAGTTAGCGGGGGTGCCGTCGGGCTTGAAGCTCGCGTGCAGACGCTGTTCGTGATAGACCATCGCGGCGACTTCCTGGGCCGTTCCCGTTTCCGCGAGTTTCGTGGCAATGGCAGTGACTAACTCCTTGCTGAAGTCGAGACGGTTTTCAACGCTGACGGCGGTGCCGCCAATGATGATGTGTCGTGGCAAGCCTCCGTCATCGATTGTGTCGAGCGGCGGCTTGGGTGGGCGGTGACCTGCTTCTGCCGGAATAAAGAATGGATATCCCGGCCGCGAAGCGGTCGGCATCGGAGCCATTGCCAGGGTCGGCAGTGGCACGATCGCCGGTGTCGGCGTGCCCGCTTTAATTTCGCCATCGGGCAAAGCACGGGAGCCGAGAACCGGAATTCCTTTGGCGTCCAATACTGTTCCCGCCTCAAACACATCGTGCGCACGCCACAGTTCCCACATTCCCTGTGCGAAGTGTGGATAGAAGTGGCAGTGGAAGATTGAATCGCCAACGGTCTGGTTACGGTTGCCCGTGCCGCCATGGACGATTTCGGTCGTAAACGCGTAGCCTGGTCCAAGACTCTGACTGTCGAGATAAGTCGAATTGTCGTCGTCAGGCGTCTGCAACCACTGGTGCGCGTGTAAGTGGTGAACGTGATGTTCCTTCGGTCCGGCGTGCACAACTCTCATCTTCACCGGATCACCGATGTAGCTGTGATGCACGTTGGAAGGATCATCGGGATACAGGACTCTCGTAGCCTTGCGTCCTGGAATCAGCTTGCCGTTCGCGTCGGTGGTATTGGCGGGCACGTCAACAATCTGTGCCGGATCGCCGATAGTCCATGACGAAAGGAAGAACTCCTCAAACTTGCACTCGGTGCAGTTGAACATCGGTCCAACTCCGAGCCGGTTGGCCAGAATTTCGGCGCCGGCGCCGGCCACGCCATAGTTGATGGCGAAACCGTCGCGCACGCTGTGGAGCGTGTGTTTCAGAACCGGATCCTCAAACTGCGGAAAGGCCTGAATCGCTTTGATTTCATCGTGATAGATCACGGTGAACTCGCGGAAGGGCCGTTCGCGATCGGGTTCGGTTTGATTTAGTTTGAAAGTCCCAGCCGGAAAACGTCCCTTGTTTGGACCGGTGATGACGGCGTTCAGGTCCGTGTGGACGATCGTGTCGCCGTTAAGCATCTTGATGATGGGCTTGCCGGCTTTGACGTGTCCAACCGGATACACAGCGTCGTAATTCAGAATCGGCTGCCCGCCCGCGGTTGTTCCGGTCTGGGCGAATTTCATCTCTTCCTGGGTAAGTTGCGAGCGATACCACTCGGCGCCGAGCGGTTCGACGTTGACGCTGCCGAACAGTCCCTGGCTCAACGTACCGCCGTCACCTTCGCCACTCGTCGTGGCCGCGGTGCTGTACATCAGGTTGTTGCCTTCGCGCGTCGCGGTAAAGGTGTAAACGGTTGAAGCGCCTGGCCCTACGAGACTCGGCGGATTAGTGCCCACGTTTGATCCGTCCGACGTTATGCCGCCCACTAACTCCATACCGATGACGTGTACACCGGCTGAGCGCGTGGCGGGTTGATCGCTGAGCGGCGAGGGCGAGAGAAGGTTGGTAAACGTAATCTGCAAACAGTCGCCACTGTTCATTCTCAAGGCTATAGGCCGCGGCCGCTTGTCTGATCGCAACCGGACGTTTCCGGCGACCAGCCCTTTCGCAGAATCGATCGCCACGATGTCCTGCTTGAGTGCGTAGATCATCCCGCCCGGATTCACTGCTCCCAGGCGATTGAACATGATGGCCTGGTCCAGAGCGACTACGGAAGCCTTGATGGTCCGATTACAAACTGGTGTCGGAGCCGGCGCCACAATCTGCGCCGGCTCCTCTTCAGGCAAGGTAAATTGCGCTTGAGCGCTCATCGCGCTCAACAAAAATACGAGGGATGACAACAAAAGCAGAAAGGAGAGCTTCCTCCTTTGGTGGGTTTTATGTGTGCTTCTCATCTTCCGTTCCTCCGCGTATATCAGGGGTGACCTTGGACCATCCCGAGTTGAGACTCGAGTAAATTTGCAAGCAACCTTGCAACCGCCATGCCCACGTGCACATGGACCATATTTGCTGCGTTGACGCGGAGAACAGGTGCGGACTATGTCTCAGAGTGAGGCCACCGCCGAGGCGAGTGCTTCACTGCGAAGCATTGAGGGGGGATTATTGGGTCGAGGGGTTTCAGCGCTCGACTTTGATGCCAAACTTTTTCAGCTTGCGGTAGAAGGTGGGACGAGGGCAGCGAAGAATCTGCGCGCTGCGACGAATGTTACCCGAGGTGCGCTCGAGCGTCTGCACGATCGCTGCACGCTCGATCTCTTCCAATGGGACCAGCGGTGGAATCAGAAAACAGGAGTTGGTGCGGTGTGGCAGTTGAAACTGTTCCGGCAGACATTCGGGCGCCAGTTTGTTACCGGGACAAAACAGCACGGCGCGTTCGATGACGCTTTCGAGCTCGCGAATGTTTCCGGGCCATTGGTATTGCAGCAGACGCGCGATCGTGGCTTCCGAGATCTCGCGAATGTTCTTGTTGTACTGGAGGTTAAAGCGTTCGAGGAAGTGCCGCGCGAGCAAGGGAATGTCGTCGAGGCGTTCACGCAAGGGCGGCACGGTGATCTTGATCGTACTGATGCGAAAGTAGAGATCTTCGCGCAGGATGCCTTTCTTCAATAGGGCCGCGGTGTCGCGGTTGGTTGCCGAAACCAGGCGAAAGTTAACGTCGATCTCGTGCTCGTCGCCGAGGCGGCGCAGCTTTCGTTCCTGCAAAGCGCGCAGGAGTTTCGTTTGCAGATGCGCGGGCATCTCCGCGATCTCGTCCAGCAACAGTGTTCCGCCGTCGGCCGCTTCCATCAGACCGCGTTTGTCGCGGTCGGCTCCCGTAAACGCGCCTTTCTTATAACCGAACAACTCGGATTCGATGAGCTCGTGTGGTATCGCGGCGCAATTGATGCGGATGAATGGTCCGTTCGCACGTTGGCTTTGCGCATGGAAAGCCGCCGCAATCAGTTCTTTACCCGTGCCACTCTCGCCGGTGATGAGAATCGTCGACCGGCTGGGTGCCGCCTGGATGATCAG
>DASUOZ010000341.1:0-4683 GCA_036276375.1 Pyrinomonadaceae bacterium
TCCTCGATCGTCTCCGGCCGGTTCATCTCTGAAGGTTGTTGCTTTGTGGATCTTCCGGTGCAGTAGACGATCGCGCCTGCCGCGGCCAGTTCACGCGCAAGTCCACGTCCCGCACCACGCGTCGCCCCGGCGACGAGAGCAACTTTGCCTTCAAGTGTCATGTTGGACCAGTGTCAGACTGCTTCCGACTGCGACGTGAAGTGAAACTTCTTTACCTTCAGCGCCGGCAGCAGTGCGGAGTTGCCGCCCTGACCTTCGGAACTGCCGACACGCTCGGACTTCCCGATCAGGTCGATGTTTCCCGGCGCGAGCAACTCGATCACGCTCTGGTTGAAGCGGAAGTTTTTGACGGGATACTGAATTTTGCCGTTTTCGATGTACCAGATGCCGTCGCGCGTGAGACCGGTTTGCAACATGATGCGCGGGTCCACGCCGCGTATGTACCAGAAACGACCGAGCAGCAACCCGCGGTCCATCGACTTGATCATGTCGTCAATCGATACCGGTGCTTGCGAACTCTCGATAATGCTGTTAACGGGACCGGGCGTCGGCTCTTTGCCTTTTTGTTTGGCCCAGAAGCGCGAATAGACAAGGTTCTCCAGCACGCCGTTGCGCACGAGATAGATCTTCTGCGCGGGCAATCCTCCCTGCGCTGACTGCGAACCCGGCAGGTCCGGATGCCACGGATCGCTGTAGATGTTGATGCGTTCGTCGAAGATCTTTTCACCGAGTTTTGTCTTGCCTCCCGGAGCGGAAAACGGACTGCGACCTTCTTCCGCACCGCGCGCGTCGAAACTGAAAGCCAGAAAACCCGCCAGGTCAGCGACCGCCTGCGGCTCGAGTATGGCGGGATAAACGCCGGGCTCGAGCACGCGCGGATTGCGTGCATCGAGCGCTTTGCGAATCGCTTCGTTGGCGATGCGCGCCGCGTCGAGTTTCGCCACGTCGAAATGGTTGCGCAGGAAGTAACCGGAACTGCTTCCGTCGGGGGTTCTCGCCGTGGTTGCCAGGCTGACAAGACTCGATCGGTCGTAGCTGAAGTTGCCGTTCTTCGTTGCCGTTGCGCCTGCCGTGCCACGTGCCTGGTGAAATCCGGCGCCGACGACCTTCGCTTTTTCACACGCTGTGATCACGTCGTTGATCGTCCTGGCGCGTGTGGTGACCGAAATGTTCGACGTTGCCTCGGCATATCCGTTCACGGGTTTGTAAATCTGCTTGCCGAGTGTCGGCATGTACTCGCGATCGACCGGCGAGATGCGCGCGAGTTGTTCGGCGAGCGCGACCGTGGCTTTGAGTGATTCGTCGTCAATCTCATTCGTGGAGGCAGAACCGCGCTTCCTGTCGATCCAAACCGTGACGCCGACGTTGATGTTTTCACGCGCGCCGCTCGTAGTGAATGAATTCGAAGCGAAACGCAGATGGCCGTAGTTTTCACTGTTCACGCTGACCGCCGCGTCATCAGCTTTCACGTAGCTCAACAACTTCTCGCAGATTGCGCGCGCATCTTTTTCACTGAGTAGCATCTCGATCTCCTCGTTCGACTATGACGCCTGTGATCTTCGGGCGGTGTTGAGTACGTTGATTTGGCGGAAGCGAGCAACTGGACAACCGTGACTGACGGCGTTCGACTGGCCGGGTTCCCCCTTACCGTCGTTGAAACTGCCGCCGAGCTCGTACGTCGCCTGGCCGCCGAGACCGTCGCACGAATTCCAGAAGTCGGTGGTGCGTGATTGATAAGCGACGTCGCGCAGCATCTCGCCGCGCTTGCCGTTCTTGATCTCCCAAAACACCTGGCCGCCAAACTGGAAGTTGTAACGCTGCTGATCGATCGAGTAGCTGCCGTCGCCGTAGATCAGGATGCCTTTTTCGACGCCGGCGATCAGATCGTCGAGCGACGTGTTGCCTGGTCCGGGCGGCAGCGAGATGTTGGGCATGCGGGGGAAAGAGATGCTGCCCCAACTGTCGCTGTGATTGCAGCCGTAGGACGTTTTGCGGCCGATGCTCCGAGCGAGATCGCGTGTGGTTTGCCAGTCAACAAAGATCCCGTCCTTGATCAGGTGCCATTGCTGTGCGGGCACGCCTTCGTCGTCGTAACCGATCGTGGCGAGGCCTCCGGGCTGCGTACGATCGGCAACGAAGTTCACCATTTTCGAAGCGAACTGGAGTTTGCCGGTCTTGTCGGGCGTGATGAAACTCGTGCCGGCGTAGTTGGCCTCCATCCAGAGCGCGCGATCGAGCTCTGTCGGATGGCCCACTGATTCATGAATAGTCAGCCACAGGTGCGAAGGATGCAGCACGAGATCGTACTTGCCCGGCTCGACCGGTTTGGCTTTCAGCTTCATCACGGCTTCTTCGCCGGCTTGCTGTGCTTCGCGTTTCCAATCGTGCTTTTCCATGTACTCGTAGCCCAGGCCTTGTGGTCCACCGAGTGCGCTGCGTGATTGGAAGTCGCCGCTGGTGCGATTCACGGCGGTGACGGTGAAGTTGGGGTTGGCGCGAATGATGTATTGTTCGATCCGCGAGCCGTCGGTCGAAGCGTAGAACTTCTGCTCGTTCACAAAGCCCATCGATGAACTGACAAAGCCGACGCCCTCGGTCTTCATCGCCGCCGCATTGAGCGAAAGCAAAAACTGAATCTTGTCATCAATTGAGACTTCAAACGGATCCTTTTCAAACGAGCTCTTCCACGACGTGACGACCTTCGGAACGGGCACGAGCTCGACGCGCCGCCGCTGATACATCGCGTTTGCCCGCGCGATCTCGACGGCTTGTTGCGTAATCCGGCGCACGTCGTCGGGCGTGAGGCTGCGACTGGACGCAAAGCCCCACGTTCCTCTGTACAGCACGCGCACGCCGAAGCCGAAGTTTTGACTGCGGGAAACGTTCTGCACCTGCTGTTCGCGGGTGGCGATCGACTCGTTGCGGTAACGGTTGATGCGGATATCGGCGTAACTGACGCCGAGTTTGCGCGCCGTGTTCAGGGCGACATCGGCGAGCGCATTCTTATCGACGGCGTTCGCCGCGGCCTCTTCCGCAGCCACAACATTGCTAAACCACTCCGGCAATTGCGGCAGCGACAGCGCCCCGGCCGCAACTCCGGCCGTTCTCAAAAAATCACGACGAGAGGTCATGTTCAGCCTCGTTTGGGAAGGGAATTGAAATGCGAGAGAGATTTAAATGCGTGGGCTGTGAAAAGTCAACGTGTCGATACGGCGTGGTGGCTTTGCGAACCTTCATTGCACGCGATGAATGCGTTCCTTCAACGCCTTCGGCGTTTCGCACTGGCAAGCCAACGCCTTCGGCGTTTGCTAATTCCCCTCTTTCTTCGCTTTGGGGCAAAAGGGAAACGGGAAGACAAGCTCGATGTTGGCGTGATCGCGGTTGAGTTCGAGCGTGATGCGCCTGGTTTCGAGGTCTTTGTAGGCTTTGTTCAGTTTGTCGATCTGCGGGCACTGCGCCGACTCGAGTGAGAAGCTGTAAAGGCGGCCTTGAAGTGTTCCTTTCGAGCCTTGGAGCACAGATATTTTGAAGCGCCCCTCGGCGTCAGTCTTCGCGTACACATGGTCCTGGGCTTGATCAGGTTTCTCCTCGGAGGCGAACTCTATTGAGCCGTCGTCCACCGGCCGGCCGTCGGAAAACAAAAGACGCCCTTCAATCGTGCGCGTTGGTTGCTGCGACCGAATGTGGATGTCGAAGTCCTGAAGCTTATCGCCGTTTGCAATGGTCAGAACCGTGGCCTTCTCCTTTTCCTGAACGCCGGGATAGTACGTCAGGGGAAACGGTTCGTCGCTGCTGATCACGCCGTCGTCATTCGCCACGAGGTAGTAGTCGCCGGGCCCAATCTCTTCGATCTTAAAACGCCCGTCCTCTTTGGTGCAGCCGAGAAGAAAAGGAGTCTCTTTCGGATTATCTTTCAGCCAAAGACGCACGCACACGTGGTTCATCGGAAGTCCGTTCGCCCCGAAAACAGTTCCGTTAACGGAAGAGTCGCCGACGAAAACGAAGTCGATTCCCGTACAACTCTTTTCCTTAAGCTCTACCCGCAGCCGCTTTTGATCATCGACCACAGACGCTGCGGGCGGCATCCTAAGACTGAGCTTCAAGTTCACCGGAGTCTCCGGTTCGATCGCGTATTTGCCGGCAGGCAGATCATACGCCTCATACACTCCGTTCTGGTCGGTGATGACTTCGTACGTCTTGCTCTCGCCGATCAACTTTACTTTCACACCGCTGAGCGGTTGCCTGTCTGCGGCGCTCGACAATCGACCGGAGATTCGAGTTGTCTGCTCAGACTGAGGCAAATTGCGAAGGTAGAGCAGATCGCCGGCGGCAAATTGGCGCAACGTACTGCGCCCGCACACGCCGATGGCCCACGATTTCTTTCCTTCGTTGTAATGCGCGTAAAACAACCACTGCTGACCTTCTTCGTACCGAACATCACAGGACGTGTTGTAGCTGCGGAACGTGAGTATCGAAGCCTTCGCTCCTTTGAACGCTTCGTCGACTTGCACGCGAGCAATCTGGCCGGTGACGTGTTCCTTTCCTTCTTCGTCCTTCGCGGTTTGGTTTTCGACGCTCATGACCGTGCCGACGAATACGGCCTCCGCTTCCGTAACCGCCGCACAGACCGTGGTTCGCCCGATGCAACTGCAAGCGAGGACAGGGCGAGAACAGAGGAACAAC
>DASUOZ010000342.1:0-2996 GCA_036276375.1 Pyrinomonadaceae bacterium
CATCTTTTTCATCGTCTGCTGCATGCGGACCTGAGCACAGCCTAAGCCACAAAGAAGCACAAAAGGCACGGAAGGTTTTAGTTGGAAACTACCCAACCAACTCCGATGACAACCAAATCTCGAGGGCATTTGTTGCGCGTGCTCGGAGTCGGGTTTGGGTTGGCCGTAATCATCGGCAATACGATCGGCGCAGGCATCTTTCGCGCGCCGGGCCAGATCGCGGAACAGATTCCGCATCCGTGGCTGTTTCTTGGTGTGTGGGTCTTGGGTGGGCTGTACGCGCTGCTCGGCGCGATTTCCATCGCAGAACTCGGCACGATGATTCCGCGCTCGGGAGGACAGTATGTGTTCGCGCGTTACGCGCTCGGCGAGTACGCGGGATTCATCGTCGGTTGGAGCGACTGGATCTCGTCGTGCGGTTCGACGGCGGCGGTGGCGTTGGTAGTCGGCACGTTTTCCGGCGCGCTGATTCCGTCCTTGAACGGCAAAGGACCGGCGGTTGCTGCAACTGTGGCGATCGTGTTTGCGGTGTTGCAGTGGCGCGGAATCGTTTGGGGAAGCACGATCCAAAACTTCACGAGCCTGCTGAAAGCGCTCGCGTTTTTTGCATTGATTGCGGCAGCGTTCATCCTCGGCGGCGACGGCGCCCTCACCAGTTCACAAACTTACTCGACTTCGGCGGTGACGTTGGCAGCGGTGGTCACTTCGCTTCAGGCGGCGATCTATACCTATGACGGCTGGAGCGGCGTGATCTATTTTTCCGAAGAAGTACAGCATCCGGGACGCGACATTCCGCGCGCACTGTTGGGCGGGGTGTTGACGATCATGGCGATCTATCTGCTGGTCAACGTAGCGCTGCTTTACGTGTTGCCGATCTCGGGGATCGCGGGGCGGGAGTTTGCAGCGGGTGAAGCAGCGAATGTGATATTTGGACGGTACGGCGATACGATCTTCCGCTGCATCACGATCGTCTCGATGCTCAGCGCCGTCAACGCGCTTCATCTCATGGCGACGCGCGTGATCTTCGCGATGGGTCGCGACGGTCTCTTCACTCAGAAAGCCGCAGTCGTAAACCCGGGTGGCACGCCGACCGTGTCGCTCCTTTTGAGCGCGGCGGTCGCCGTGCTGTTCATTCTCTTTGGGCAAACGTTCGAGCGCGTGATCATCATTTGCGCGTTCTTCTTTGTCGCTAACTACGTCCTGTCGTTCATCTCGTTGTTTGTGCTGCGGTTTCGGGAGCCGGACAAGCCACGGCCGTATCGCGCGTGGGGTTATCCCGTCACGCCGGGATTGGCGCTCGTCGGTTCGGTACTGTTTCTCGCCGGCGCGGTTTACGCCGATCGTACAAACAGTCTTTATGCGCTCGTTTTGCTGGCCGCGAGCTATCCGGTGTTTAGGCTGGTGAAGTTATTGAAGTAGACGCACGCCGTCGTTGTCGACTTCGAGCGTACGAATCGTCGATTCGATCTTGTGTTCTCTAAAACAGTTTGCGAGACGCGCGCCGATCTCGTCAGCATGATCGGTGATTAGAGCGAGGATACTCGGGCCGGCGCCGCTCAGTGCAACGCCCAACAAACCCTCCATCCGCGGCAACGCGAGTGCTTCCGCGAGTCCCGGTACGAGCGATTCTCGTTGCGGTTGGTGCAACTGGTCGCACATCGCTTCCCACAGTAGCTCGTACTTTTGCTGCGCCAGCGCGGCGGTGAACAACGCCGTCCTTTGCAGGTTGTGCACGGCCGTGGCACGCGTGACCATGCGCGGCAAAGCCGCGCGCGCGACGTGTGTCGGCAGTTGCGAGTGTGGTGAAACGACGAGGACGCGCACCTGCGCCGGCCACTCAAACTTCGCGGCAGTCACAGTGCGATCGTTGCGCACACAACTGATCACAAAACCGCCGCACAACGAAGCAGCAACGTTATCCGGATGACCCTCAAACTCAGTCGCGTAATTCAGCATCGTTTGATCCGCCAATTCCTGGCCGGTGAGCAACGCCGACAACCAGATACCCGCAACGATCGCGGCGGCGCTGCTGCCGAGACCACTTGCGAGCGGAATCTCATTGTGCACCTCAAGCTCGACCGGCGGTAACGACAGGCCTTCACGACGCGCGGCAAACGCCATCGCCCGATAGATCAGATTCGCATTGTTTCGCGGCAACACTTCGTTTTCTTTCGCGCCCGTCGTGGTGACGCGACACGATTCAGTCGCGCCGGGCGCAGCCTGCGCGCGCACGGTCAGATAAAGATTTAGCGCCAGGCCAAAGCAGTCGAAGCCCGGGCCGAGGTTCGAAGTGGAACCTGGGACACGAATCTCCGCTATCATGATATTTCCTTTAACGCGGATTCGATCGCACACGGCCGGGCAGCCACTCTCGTGATCGAGTTTGCAAAAGTGCCGCGAATTCTTTCCTCGTTTTCAGTAACGAGCGTTTGGTTGTGATACCTGATCACGTAGTCAGTGTCTTTCAGCACGTGCCCGGTGAGCACGGCAACAACGCTTTCGTCTTTACCAATCACACCGGCGGTAACGAGCTTACGAATGCCCGCAACGGTCGTCGCTGACGCTGGTTCACAACCGACTCCATCGCGTCCAATCGTCGCCTTTGCATCCGCGATCTCCTGTTCGCTGACGGTGATCACGTGACCGCCAGTCTCACGAACCGCGCGCCAGGCTTTTTTCCACGAAACAGGCGCGCCGATCTTGATCGCAGAAGCCAACGTGTGCGGATGTTTTTCGTTAACGAACTCGGCGTCACCCACCGTGGACGCAAACTGCGCGAACGGAGCCGCGCCCTCAGCCTGAATCACACTGATCCGTGGCTGCTTCCGTGTAAATCCGTGGCCGATTAACTCACGAAAACCCTTACCCAACGCTGAACTATTCCCGAGATTTCCACCCGGCACGACCAGATGATCCGGAACGTTCCACTCGAGCTGTTCGGCAAGCTCAAACGCCACCGTCTTCTGCCCCTCGATGCGAAACGGATTGATCGAGTT
>DASUOZ010000343.1:0-6914 GCA_036276375.1 Pyrinomonadaceae bacterium
TAGAAAACCTCGTCGTTGTACGAGAAGCAGGGATACTTATCGACAATCTCTTTCAGTCGCGACTGCGAACCTTTCAGACCGCCTTTTCCGGTGTTGTATTTCACGTCGTAATAGAACCGGGCGATCTGGAGATTGTGCATCGCGAGGTTCTCCTGCACTTCCGCCAACCTCGATTCCACGATCGCACGCAGCGGACTCTGCGGATACTGCTGCAACAGGACTTTCAGTCGCTGCTCGGCTTTGCGCGCGTGCGAGATGTCGCGGTCAGCCAAACCCATCTGCCTCATCTCAGCTTCCGCGACTTTCAAACTCGCATCGTCGGCGAGCGGATCGGTCGGGAAGAACGTCAGCCAGTCCTGATAGGCCTGCGCGGCCTGGATCAACGAGCTGGTTGTTCCTTCAAGAAAGAACGAGTCGGCGATAGCGAGTTTTGCCAGCGGCAGGAACGGCGAATCCGGATAGGTGTTGATGATGGTCGCGAACAACAAACGGCCGGTGTCGTGACTGCCTTTACGAACTTCCTTCGCGGCTTCTTCGAAAAGCACGCGGTCGCGACCGACAACCGCAGCGCCAGTCAGGTCGGCGTACTTGTCTTCACCACCGCCAAACAGGCCGAACAGCTTGCCTTTCTTTTTCTTCTTTTTGTCGCTGGATGCTGTCGCGCCGCTAGCCGTGCGAGCGCTGGCGGTCTGTTGCAAACCGGTATCGACGCGCGTGTTCAACTCGGCCACTGCTGTTTCCAGACGGTCGACGTCAGCGGGGTCAAATTTCTCAGCTTTGTCGTTCTTGCTGCGAATGTCGTTGAGTTCGGAGGTCAGCGAAGAAACCTCTTTCTCCAGGCTCTTCAGCCGGACGACGGGGTCGTCGGCGTTGGCTTTCTTGTCTTTGTTCTCGGGCATTGCAGATAAGGCGCTGTTCAGGGAGCGGCGCATTGAGTCGAGTTTCGAGCTCATCACGTCCAGGCGCTGGCCGATTGACAGCTCTGTTTGGCCGCTGGGTTTTTGGCCGAAAGCAGCTTGAGGCAGGCCAAGAACTGAAGCGCAGAAAAGCGCCAGGATAAGAAAGCGAGACTTCATAAAATCGACCTCCAGCAACAAAAACTAGTTTGTCTTGCGAGAAAAGAGAGTTTCCGAAGGTATCGGATTCAATTTTCTCTCGTTCGGTTTGCCACAAAACATTGCCAATTGCCTATTTCCCATTGCCAATTGGTTGTTTCTGCAAAATCGGCAATCGAAAATCGGCAATGTTTACACCCATTGCACGGTGGCTTCGCGTAATTCCCTGACGGCCGCTTCTGCGTCGGGTTTTCCGAAAATGGCCGAGCCGGCCACGATGATCTCGGCGCCGGCGGCGACTACCTTTTCGATGTTTGAACGATCCACGCCGCCGTCAATCTCGATGCGGACGTTTAACTGCCGCTCGACGATCATCCGCCGCAAACGTCTCACCTTGTCCAGCGCCTGCGGGATGAACTGCTGGCCGCCAAACCCCGGATTGACCGACATCACCAGCACATAATCGACGAACTGCAACGCTTCTTCAACCGCGCCCGCGGGCGTTGCGGGATTCAATACGACCCCCGCTTGTGCGCCCGCCGCCTTGATCGCCATCAGCGTTCGATGCAGGTGCGCGTCAGCCTCGACGTGTACCGAGACCATTTGCGCGCCGGCTTCGACAAACTGGACCGCGTACGTGCCGGGATCGGTGATCATTAAATGCGTGTCGATGGGCAAACGCGTGAACTTCGCCAGCGATTTCACCACCGGCAAACCGACAGTGATATTCGGCACGAAGTGTCCGTCCATCACATCGACGTGCAATATGCCCGCGCCGCCGCGTTCGACGGCCTGGATTTGATCGCCCAGGCACGCGAAGTTGGCTGAAAGTATCGACGGAGCTATCTCGATATTTCTTTCGTTGAGCATGCACTCGCCTCGACTTTCGGTCACTACGGCGCCGGTCTGGTCCTGGTCGGGTTGGGAACGGCGGCTGGTGTGGGTCGAGGAGCCACTGGCCGCCGGTTGTCGTTAACGTTAGCCGGTCGCACGTTCGCGTTGCGCGTGTCTGTCCGATTCACGTTTGCGCGATTCGCGTTTGCGCGATTCGCATTTGCGTTCGCGTTGCTGGTGTTAGCGTTTGTTCGGTTCGCGTTTGCCGGGCTATTCGCGTTCGCCGGGCGGTTTGCGTTTGCGTTTGTATTGCCGTTGGCGTTTACGTTTGTATTCCTCGGCCGCCGGGGTTTGTTCTCGTTCGAGTCCGACGAGCTTGTACTGCGATTCTCATTTGCGTTCGCTTCGGGTGTGACTGTTTCCGGCGACTCGCCTGCTTTCGCGGGCCGGCTGACGTCCATCGCAACAGTTTGTCCGGTCTTTACGACTTCACCCGCGCGCGGCAGTTGAAACATGACGGTGTCGGGCTGCGCCTGATTGCTGGGCCGCGTGGCGCGCACGCGAAACTTGAGATCAGCATCGGCCAGTATCTTCTCCGCTTCGAATCGATCTTTACCGACCACGTCCGGCACCTTCACTTCCGGACTGCGCAAAGAAAGATAAACAGTCGTCGCCACTCCGAAGAGAAAAACGACCGCAATCGCGATTACGACGGCGATACTCCGGAATATTGATGAAACTCTGTGCACTAAACTCAAGCGTCGAAGTCTAGCACCCGCTATTGTTGGGTCGCAAGCCGGAAGCTGGCGATAAAAAAGCCGTCAGTGCCTTCACGATGCGGCCACGTTCGGATTGTTTTTAGCAGCTGAAAATCCGTGTGACTGTCAAGAAAGGCGTCGATCACCTGCTCGTTCTCGTCGCGTTCGACGGAGCAGGTTGAATACACGAGTTGGCCGCCCGGTTTGAGCACCCGCGCGGCGTGTTTGAGAAAGAGTTTTTGCTGCGTGGCGAGCTCGCGGATGTCGGACTCAGAGGTGCGCCAGCGAATCTCCGGATTGCGGCGGAGTGTGCCGGTGCCGGAGCAGGGCGCGTCGATGAGGATGCGATCGAAGACGCTGTTTTCGAACGGTAAGGGTTGGGCAGCGTCGAGGACAAGGGATTTTATTGAAGTTAAATTGTGCGACGCACTGATTTTAATAACGGTATCGAGGCGTTTCCTGAAGCGATCGGAAGCAACGATCAGTGCGCGGCCTTCAGCCCGCTGCGCCATGAGCGTGGTCTTGCCCCCGGGTGCAGCGCACAAATCGAGCGCGCGTTCGCCGGGCTGGAGATCCACCGTTTGCGCTACGAGCTGTGAGGCTTCGTCCTGAAGGTAGATCTTCCCTTGCGTCGCAAGCTCGCGCACGAGTGCCGAGGCACCGGAAACGCGCCACCCGTCCTGCGCGACCGCTGATGGTTCTACAATCCCGTCTGCACTCTGAAGCCTCTCCAGTATTTCATTTCTTAAATCCCTTTCCACTAACCGAAACGCCGTGGGCGGCACTCGATTATTAGCGCGCGCAAACGCCTCTGCTTCTACAATTCCAAACTGGCTGACCCAACGCTCGATCAACCAATCAGGATGCGACGTTTCAATCGCCAGTTTCTCAACCGGATCAGTAACGTCTTTCGCAGGATCGAACTCCGCCTCACGAATCGCCCGCCGCAATACAGCATTCACAAACGCCGCCGCCGAACTCACTTTCGCACTGCGCACGAGATTCACTGACTCATTCACCGCCGCCGGCGCGGGAACGCGCGTCAGAAAACGAAGCTGATACAAACCGAGTCGCAGCGCGAGTCGAACCGCTACATCCAAACTTTCAACGCGGCGCTTAGTGAAGTGGTCGATCAGTTTGTCGAGCCAGAGTTGCCAACGCAGCACGCCCAGCACCAGCTCGTGTGTGAGCGCTCGATCGGCAGGTTTTAGTTTTGGTTCTTCAGTAGCGAGCAGGATGGAAGAGAACGCGCCGGCTTCGACTTCACGAAGTATGTCAAAGGCGGCGCGCCGAGCGGGCGAAATCTGTCTAGTCTTTCCCAAAGCGATCGCCAATCTTCACGTGCATGCCGTTAATGAAGTCGCGCGCCGCCAACCGCTTGCGCGCTTCCGGCTGCACCTCGAGCACGCGCAACGCGGTCTGCCGGCCACACTGCACGACGAGCTCATCGCGATACGCAACCACGACCTCACCCGGTTCAACGCCGGGCGACACGACTAGCAGCGGCTGCGCTTCCCAGATGGTCAAACCCTTCGAATTGAAACTCGTGTACGCCGCCGGCCAGGGTTGAAACCCGCGGATCGCACATTCGATAAGCTGCGCCGGTCGCGACCAGTCGATCAGTCCATCCTCTTTTTTCATGATCGGCGCAAACGTCGCCTTTGTGTCGTCCTGCGGTTGCGGCGTGAGATGGTCCAGACGAGCGAGTGTTTCGCTCAACAACTCTGCGCCCGTTTCTGAAAGTCTTTGCATCAACTCCGGCGCGGTTTCCGTGTCGCCGATCTTCGTGGCGCGTTGCAGCAATATCGGGCCAGTGTCCAACGTCGGTTCCATGAACATTGTCGTGACGCCGGTTTCTTTTTCGCCGTTGACGATGGCCCAGTTTGCGGGCGCCGCGCCGCGGTATTTCGGCAACAACGAAAAATGAACATTGATCGCGCCGCGCGCGGGCGCGCTCAGGAATTCTTCCGGCAGGATGCGGCCGTAGGCGACGACGACTGCGACTTCCGCGTCGTGCGAACCGAAGAGCTT
Organism: Pyrinomonadaceae bacterium; assembly: GCA_036276375.1. Taxonomy (GTDB): domain Bacteria; phylum Acidobacteriota; class Blastocatellia; order Pyrinomonadales; family Pyrinomonadaceae; genus PSRF01. Next base: position 4,679 of record DASUOZ010000343.1, read on the forward strand.
TTTGGCTTCGTCGTTCTTTATGCGCGAGGGTTGGTGTACGGGGATGTTATGCGCGAGCGCGAATTCTTTCACTGGTGAGAACGAGACTTTGTTGCCGCGACCGGAAGGGCGATCAGGTTGCGTCCAAACGGCGACGACGTCGTGGCCATCGTCGACGCACCGGCGCAGCGTGGGAACAGCGGCTTGAGGTGTTCCCATGAAAACGATTCGCATGCGAAGGTCAAAAAAGGGGGCCGCCAACGAAGTTGGCGGCGATCTAAGACGATTGAAAGAAAACCAATAAACCGTAAAGAAACGCCTAGGTGACTGCTCTGTCCGCGGTGGATGCTTTTTGGCGTGTGGTCGCGGCGACCTTTTCGGCCGCGACTTTCGCTTGCAGAAACAGCAATAGGTAATCGCGTCCGCCGGCCTTCGAGTCGGTGCCCGACATGTTGAAGCCGCCAAACGGATGTACGCCCACCAGCGCGCCGGTGCACTTCCGGTTCAAGTACAAATTGCCGACGTGAAACTCCTTGCGCGCGCGATGCAGCCTCCCTTCGTCAGCACTGTAAACTGCGCCCGTCAAACCAAACTGCGTATCGTTCGCGATGTGCAACGCGTCCTCGTAGTTCTGCGCCTTGATCACGGCGAGCACCGGTCCAAAGATCTCTTCCTGCTCGATCGTGTCGCCTGGTTTCACGTCCGCGATAACGGTCGGCTCGATGAAGAACCCTTGCTCGCCGTCAGATCCGCCGCCGATCACGACGCGCCCGCCTTCACTCTTACCTTTTTCAATGTAGGAGTTGATCGTCTTGAACGCCTTGTCGTTGATCACGGCGCTCATCGTCGTGGCCGAATCAGTCGGCGCGGCAAGCTTGATCTTCGAGGTGCGGTCCACGATCTTCTCAAGCATCTCATCGTAAACTTTGGCGTCGATGATGGCTCTTGAGCACGCCGAGCACTTCTGTCCCTGGAAACCAAACGCCGACTGCACCACACCGGTCGCAGCGTCATCGAGGTTCGCATCATCAGCAACGATGATGGCGTCTTTGCCGCCCATTTCAGCCACGACGCGCTTGATCCAGAGTTGTCCTTCGTGAACCTTCGCCGCGCGCTCGTTGATCCTGAGGCCGACTTCCTTCGAACCGGTGAACGCGATGTAACGCGTCCGCGGATGGTCCACGATCACGTCGCCGACTTCAGCACCCGAACCGGTCATGAAATTCACGACGCCCGGCGGCAAACCCGCCTCTTCGAGGATCTCGAAAAACTTGAACGCGATCGTCGGCGCGTCTGAAGAAGGCTTTAAGACGACCGTGTTGCCCGTGACGACTGAAGCGACAGTCATGCCCGCCATGATCGCGAGCGGAAAGTTCCACGGTGGAATTACCGCGCCGACACCCAGCGGAATGTATTCGAGTTGACTCTCTTCACCAGGCACCTGAGTGAGCGGTTGTCCGCCGGCATAACGCAACATCTCGCGAGCGTAGAACTCGCAGAAGTCGATCGCTTCCGCCGTGTCGGCGTCTGCTTCCGGCCACGTCTTCGCCACTTCGTAGATCATCCACGCGGAGAACTCGTGACGCCGCTCGCGCAGAATCTCGGCGACGCGAAACAGTAGCGCCGCGCGCTCGTCAGCCGGAGCGTGTCGCCACGTTTGAAAAGCTTTCGCCGCCTCTTCAACGGCGCGGTTCGCGAGCTCTTTGGTGGCTTTGTTGAATCTGCCGACTAGCTGCGTACGATTGGCCGGATTGAAACTGTCGAGCTTGCTGTCGGTCGCGATGCGCTCGCCGCCGATGACCAGCGGATACTCACGCCCGAGCTCGGCTCCGACTTTCTCGAGCGCGTTGCGCATGGCCTGGGCGTTCTCTTCTTTGCTGAAATCAGTAAACGATTCATTACGAAATTCGGTTGGCATCAGAATATTAGTCCCACTTCCCTGCCTTCTGTAGTTTTTTGATCTTGCGCTTCACGATCTCTCGTTTGAGCGCGCTCATCTTGTCGAGAAACACGATGCCGTCGCAGTGGTCGGTTTCGTGCAGCATGCAGCGCGCGGTGAGCTCCATCCCGTCAAGCTCAAACCAGTTTCCCTTTTGATCCTGTGCCTTGACGATCGCGCGCAGGTTGCGCTCGACGGGCGTAAAGATGCCGGGAAACGACAAACACCCCTCGTCGCCGTTTTGCGTGCCTTCGACGCGCACCACTTCCGGATTGATGAGGACAATGCGTTGCTTCGGATCTTTGCCGCCGGAACAAT
>DASUOZ010000344.1:0-3635 GCA_036276375.1 Pyrinomonadaceae bacterium
AAGAAAGACGGCCGCCGCGAGACTTTTGATCGCAACAAAGTAATGGCGGGCTTGTTGCGCGCTTGTGAAAAACGTCCGGTAGCCTCCGCCAAGCTCGAAAGCATTGTGAATGCAATCGAAAAATACGTGCAGGAATCACCCGAACGAGAGCGGCCCACGAGTAAGATTGGCGAGATGATCATGCGACGCTTGAAAGAACTCGACAAAGTCGCATATGTTCGCTTTGCTTCAGTTTATCTTGAGTTCGAAGACGTCTCGGAGTTTATGACGGAGCTTAAGCAATTGGTGCAAAAGCGGCGGTAAGGATTACCAATGATCAAACCTATACGAGCAACGGGACTGGAACGACTTGAGCTGCAACGGCTGCGCGATCGCGTCGGCCGTCTCTACGCAGCTCTGGAAGAGGCGAATGAAGCCGAAAACCCGCTGGCCTCAGGCGCCTGGGCGCCGCCGGTAGATCTCTGCGAAACGGACAAGATGATCTCGGTGAGGGTTGAGCTGCCGGGCGTGAGTGTGGAACAGATAAAGATCGGACTAACGAACACAAAGTTAAGAATCTGGGGCGAGAAAAAGCGCCGTCCCGCGAGACGGCGAATCATGTCGTATCTTTGCTCGGAACGCAGTTACGGCAAGTTTAACCGCATCGTGCCGTTGCGTTGGACCATCTGCGTTCGCGCCGCCTCGGCGGAGTTGAAAGACGGCATGCTTCATATCTACCTCCCCAAGATTGAAGATCGCCGCGGTTCGGAAGTGTTGGTAGCAGTAAAGGATGCGAGTACGGAGTAGGGTTAAATATGGCAATAGTAAAAGACGCAGAGTTCACGGAAGCAATCGAAACTACGGATAACGATCAGCAGCTACAGATTCCCGGTGAGCTGCCGGTGCTGCCTTTGCGCGATATCGTGATCTATCCGTTCATGATCGTGCCTCTGTTCGTGTCGCGCGAGAAATCGATCCGCGCGGTCGACGAGGCGCTGGCCGAGAACCGAATGATTCTCCTCGCCTCGCAAAAAGACCTCGACAAAGAAGAACCCGCGGCGGAAGACCTTTATTCAGTCGGCACCGCGGCCGTGATCATGCGCATGTTGAAGTTGCCGGACGGCCGCATACGGATTCTGGTCCAGGGACTGGCGCGCGCGCACGTCGAGTCGGTCGACGCGACCGGCGAGTATCTGCGGTCGCGCGTGAGTGTCATGCAGGAGGTACTGCCGCCGGAGCGTTCGCTGGAAGTCGAAGCGCTCGTGCGCAATGTTCGCGCGTCGATGGAGAAGGCGATCAACCTCGGCAAAAACATCTCGCCGGAAGTGATGGCCATCATCGCGAACCTGGATGATGCGGGTCGACTTGCCGATCTCTCGGCGTCGAATCTGGAGCTTAAAGTCGAAGACGCCCAGTCAGTCCTCGATATTGCCGACACAACCGCACGTCTCCGTCGCGTAAACGATCTGCTCAACAAAGAGATCGAGGTGCTGACCGTTCAGCAGGAGATCAACACGCAGGCGCGTGCGGACATCGATCGGTCGCAACGCGAGTTTTATCTGCGCCAGCAACTCAAAGCCATTCAAAGCGAACTCGGCGAAGGCAACGAGCTCGCCGAAGAGATCGCGCAGTTCAAGGAGAAGATCGAAGCCGCGAAGATGCCGAAACCCGCTGAGGAAGAAGCACTGCGGCAACTCAAAAAACTCGAGCGGATGCATCCGGACGCAGCCGAAACCGCGACGCTGCGCAACTGGATGGAGATCATGACGGACCTGCCGTGGTCGCGTTCGTCAGTCGACAATCTCGATCTGCAAAAAGCAGAGCGCGTGCTGAACGAAGATCACTACGGTCTCGAAAAAGTGAAAGACCGCATTCTCGAAGCGCTGGCCGTACGCAAGTTAAAAGAGAAACCAAAAGGCCCGATCCTGTGTCTCGTTGGACCTCCGGGCGTCGGTAAAACCTCGTTGGGAAGATCGATCGCGCGCGCGTTGGATCGAAAGTTCGTCCGGCTCTCGCTCGGCGGTGTTCACGACGAAGCAGAAATTCGCGGCCATCGCCGAACCTACGTCGGCGCAATGCCCGGCCGCATCATTCAAGCCGTACAACAAGCCGGCACGAACAATCCGCTGATCATGCTCGACGAGATCGACAAAGTCGGCGCCGACTTCCGCGGCGATCCGTCGTCGGCGCTGCTCGAAGTGCTCGATCCGGAACAGAACAACAGCTTCCGCGACAACTATCTGGGCGTGACCTTTGACCTTTCAAACGCGATCTTCATGACGACGGCCAACGTGCTCGACACGATTCAGCCCGCGCTGCGCGATCGCATGGAAGTGATCCGCATCGCCGGTTACACGGAAGAAGAGAAACGCGAGATCGCGATCAGACATCTGCTGCCGAAACAGATGGAAGAGAACGGGATCACCTCGCGCGATCTGCATGTTTCGAAAACCGCGCTGACAGCGATCATTCAGCAGTACACGCAGGAAGCCGGACTTCGACAGCTCGAACGCGAGATCGGCCGGATCTCTCGCAAGGTCGCGCGCAAGCTCGCCGAAGGACACAAAGGCGGGACTCGCGTTTCGTTGAAAAACATTCACGAGTTTCTCGGCGCACCCAAAATCATTCCCGAAGAAATCCTGAAGAAGGATCAAATCGGAGTGGCGACAGGACTGGCATGGACCGCGGTTGGCGGCGACGTACTCTTCATCGAAGCGTTACGTATGAAAGGCAAGGGCAATCTGGTTTTGACCGGGCAACTCGGCGACGTGATGCGCGAGTCGGCGCAGGCGGCTTATTCATACGCGAAATCGCGCGCCAAAGAGCTGGACATCGCCGAAGAAGACTTCAACAATTACGATCTGCACATCCACATTCCCGAAGGCGCCATTCCCAAAGACGGTCCCTCAGCGGGAATCACACTCGCAACGGCAATGGTTTCGGCTTTGTCGACGCGTCCGGTGCGCAAAGACGTGGCGATGACGGGCGAGATCACTCTGCGCGGTAACGTGTTGCCGATCGGCGGTGTGAAAGAAAAAGTCCTTGCGGCGCGGCGCGCTCGCGTGACGACGATAATTCTGCCGCAGCAAAATCGCCGCGATTTAGAAGAAGTGCCGAAGGAGCCATTCAAGGACATTCGCTTTGTTTTTGTTGACAACATGCGGCAGGTTTTCCGCGAAGCACTGGGCGAAAAAGTCATTCCGCCCGTGTCTTCCGGGCCGCGGCCGCAGCGAATGCCGCAGGCTGCCAGTCCCCGACCGGCATAATCTGTGATACAACTTACCGCGCCGGTGGTGAATCACAGACAACACTTCAATTGGTTCGCCCCGGCAAACCGAAAGTCGCACAGTAGTAAGGAGTTTTGATGAGTATTACCAGACGCAGCTACGTTTCCGTGTACTTTGCTGTCCTGAGTTTTGTTTGCGCCACTATCACCGCCGCTGGCCAACAGGCAGACGTCAAAATTAAGAATTTCGGCCAGATGGACGATCGCTTCTATCGAGGCGGCCAGCCGAAAGAAGAACAGTACAAACACTTAGCTGCGATCGGCATCAACACCATCATCGACCTGCGCGACGACCCGAAGGATTACGAAAAGCGCGAAGCGGAAGCCGCCGGAATGCGTTATGTAAACATTCCGATGAGCGACAAAGATT
>DASUOZ010000345.1:0-7449 GCA_036276375.1 Pyrinomonadaceae bacterium
TCACCCTCGGGTGGGAGGTAGTTGGTAGTGAGGCGGAGGTAGCAGTCCACGATGGCGGCATAGGCCAGCGCGTAGTTGGGATCCTGTTCGATGGCCCGCCTGAAGTGGATGATAGCTTTCTCGATGCCCGTCCGCGTGTACCGACTCCAGTGATAACGCCCCTCCAGGTACGCTTGATACGCCTCGGCATTCTCCGTGTAACGCGCAGTGATGCGCTTCTCTTCCTCCCCCGTCAACTTCAGCTTCAAGTTCCCTAACAGTTGCCGCGTGATTTCGTCCTGTATCTCCAGGATGTCTTTCAGCACACAGTCGAACGTCTCTCCCCATAACTGCCATCCCCGCGCCACCTCCACCAACTCCACACTGATCGCCATCCCCGCCGGCCGCGCACTGAGCTGCCCCACCAACACCGCCTTCGCGCCTAACTCCCTCCCCACCACCTGAGGGTCGAAAACATCTTTCCTGCGGCGAAACACCGCGCTGCGCGACATCACCCGCAACTGCGACACGCGCGCGAGATTGTTAATGATGCTATCGGTGAGGCCCTCCGACAGGTATTCCACATCTGGATCGCCCGTCGCATTCACAAACGGCAACACGGCGATGATCGTACGCTGCGGAATAGCATCACCATTCGCGTCGCGCGTCGACTCAGCGTCATCGCCCTCGGATTCATCAGCCGCATAAATTTTGACGCTCGCGATGAAGCGATAGCCGCGACGCGTTACGGTCTCGATATACTTTGGACCTTCACGTTCATCACCCAACGCTTTCCGCAGCAGAAAAATGTTTTGCGCGAGGTTCGACTCTTCAACAAACGTGTCGGGCCAAACTTCCTTCAGCAAAAAGTCTTTCTCCACCAGTTGACCAGCATTGGTGATTAGTAACGCGAGGATCTCGGCGGCCTTCGGCGTGAGTGCGACTCGTTCTTCTTCGCGCGTCAACCGAAGCAGAGCAAGATTCAGTCGATATGGACCAAATTCGTAGATGAGTTTTTGACTGTGAGGCATACCGTGAGTAGTGCTCCACCTTGAGAACTATTGAGAACTTTTTGATGCCGTTCTAAAGATTAACTGTTTGTGAGTGAGTATAGTTCGCGGCGTCGCTAAACGCCGCTGCCATTAATTAGGCTGCGCGATTCTACGAGCAAGTCTTACGAATGGCAAGACCGAGTGCGTCTCGATAGTGCGTTTGATCTGGCCCAGTTGAGAGAGGGGGCAATGTCAACTGGAGGACAGGTGGGTGTCCTTAGCCGGATTTGGGATCCTCACCCCGGCGATCTTCGCTGCTCTTGTGTCTCTGGCCCGCTTCGCCCAGCAAGACTGGACTTGAGGCACAGGACAGCGGAGTAAAAAACGGTCTTTGTCTAGGCACTTCCTCGGCTGTTATGCTTCTCGCGCTCTCGCGATGTCTGAAGCAAACTCCCAACTCAAAGAACAAGTACGAGCGTTCTGGCAGGAGCATCCCTGCGGTACCAAGTTCGCCGACGCGCTTCCCGGCTCACGCCGGTTTTATGAACTGGTCGAAGAACATCGTTACACCAAAGAGTGGCACATCCCGACCGCCGCCGGTTTTGCGCAAACAAAAGATCTCGACGTGCTCGAGATCGGTTGTGGACTCGGAACGGACGGCGCACAGTTCGCCAAAGCCGGAGCGCGCTACACCGGTATCGATCTAACACAAGCCGCCGTCGATCTCGCGCGCCGACGTTTCGAACTCTTTGATCTGCGCGGATCGTTTCGCGTCGCCGATGCGGAAACGTTGGATTTTGCCGACAACTCTTTCGATCTCGTCTATTCGCACGGCGTGCTGCATCACACACCTGACACACAAGCGGCGATGCGCGAGATTCATCGCGTATTGCGTCCCGGCGGCCGCGCAGTGGTGATGCTTTACCATCGCGACTCCTATAACTACCGCATCAACATTTCGATGCTCAGACGCGCCGGAGTGCACCTCTTACGTTGGAACTCCGGAGTGAAACTCGTCCACGCGCTCACGGGCGAGAGTGAAGAATCGTTGCGCGAACACGCGTGCCAACTCCGTTCCGATGGCCGTTATCTCAACTCCAACGAGTTTCTGAGTCGCAACACTGACGGCGCGGGAAATCCGCTCGCGCGAGTCTATTCACGCGCAGAAGCACGCGAGCTTTTCAAAGACTTCGCCCAGGTTGAACTTCGTTCTTACTTTCTAAATAAACGCTGGTTGCCGATACTCGGGCCCGTGCTGCCTCGTTCTGTCGAAGCAAAACTCGCTTCCAAATGGGGCTGGCACCTGTGGATTTATGCTAAGAAGGGCGCTACAAAATAGCCGTGAAGAACCTTCTCGTAACCGGCGGAGCCGGGTTTATCGGATCGCACCTCGTGGATCGCTTGTTACTGAGCGACGTCGAACACGTTACCGTGCTTGACGACTTCAACAACTTCTACGATCCACATATTAAACGCGAGAACATCACCGAACACCTAAAAGATCCGCGCTACAAACTCGTCGAAACAGACATTCGCGATCGCGCCGCACTCGAAAATGTTTTCCAACAAAGCAGGTTCGATTGCCTCGTGCATCTCGCCGCGCGCGCGGGCGTACGGCCCTCCCTCAGCGAGCCACAGCTCTACACTGAAACCAACATCAACGGCACAGTCAATCTGCTCGAGCTCGCGCGTCATCACGGCATCAAACAATTCGTCTTCGGGTCTTCTTCGTCCGTTTACGGCATCAACGCCAAAGTTCCGTTCAGCGAAGACGACCCGATTCGCCAACCGATCTCGCCTTACGCGGCGACGAAAGCGGCAGGCGAACTTCTTTGCCATACGTACTCGCATCTTTATGGTCTGCGTTGTGTCTGTCTTCGCTTCTTCACCGTTTATGGACCACGACAACGCCCGGATCTCGCTATTCACAAGTTTGCAAAACTCATCAGCGAGCGCAAACCGATTCCCGTCTTCGGCGACGGCACCACGCGCCGCGATTACACCTACATCGACGACATCATCGACGGCGTTGTCGCTGCCATTCAATACGATAAGAGCGACTACGAAGCGTTCAACCTCGGCGAGTCGCGCACGGTCGAACTGCGCGAACTGATTTCACTGTTGGAGAACGAGCTCGACACCCACGCCGTGGTCGATCGCCAACCGCCGCAACCCGGCGACGTGCCGCAAACATTTGCCGACATCACCAAAGCCCGCGAGCTGCTCGGCTACAACCCGCAGACGCAGATTGAAGAGGGTCTGCGCAGGTTCGTTGAGTGGTTCAGGGGGAACTGGTCTAGAATGCCTGCGCAATGAAAGTCCTCGACGACCAGGAAACCCTGACAACCCCCGTCCGGACAACGTCCGCGGACGAGACGCCCGAAATCTCCGTCTTTCTCCCCGTCTACAATGAAGAGCCAAACCTGCGTCCGTTACACGCAAAACTCGACGCCGCGTTGAAGTCGCTCGGCCGTTCCGCGGAGATCGTCTATGTGGACGACGGTTCAAGCGACGGCAGTTTGAGCATCCTGCGCCAGATCGCCGCGATGGATTCGCGTGTGCGTGTGGTCGCGTTGCGACGAAACTACGGGCAAACAGCCGCAATGGCGGCCGGCATCGACGCCGCACGCGGAAAAGTGCTGATTCCGATGGACGCCGATCTGCAAAACGATCCGGCAGACATTCAGCGGCTACTCGACAAGCTCGACGAGGGTTACGACGTGGTTTCCGGCTGGCGCAAGAACCGAAAAGACAAGATGGTCACGCGCAAGATTCCGTCGATGATGGCAAACCGTTTGATCTCCTGGATTGGTGGCGTGCCGCTGCATGACTACGGTTGCTCGTTGAAAGCTTACCGGCGCGAGTCGTTGCAGGACGTGAGACTCTACGGCGAGATGCATCGCTTTATTCCGATTTACGCGTCGTGGGCGGGCGCGCGGGTCACGGAAATTCCGGTCGAGCATCACGCGCGCACGATGGGCAAATCGAAATACGGTTTGTCACGCACGCTGAAGGTCGTTTTCGATCTGATGACGATCAAGTTTATGGCGTCGTATCAAACCAAACCCATCTACGTGTTTGGTTCGTTTGGCATGCTGGCGTTTGCGATCTCGCTGTTGGGTGGACTTTACGCAGTGTTTTTGAAAGTGATTCACAAGGCTGATTTCGTGCAGACGCCTTTGCCGGTTTTGTCGATCGTGATGTTTGCCGTGGGCGTGCAGTTTTTGCTGATGGGTCTGCTTGCTGAGATGCTTGTGCGCACGTATCACGAATCACAAGCGAAAGCGATCTACGCAGTGCGCGAACGGCTCGGCTTCAAAGACTAACTATGTGCGGAATTACCGGCTGGGCGAACCTCGACTCACACGCGCCACCTCCCGATGGCGCGAAGGATCTGCTGCACGCAATGTGCGAGCGTATGGTCCATCGCGGGCCGGATTCTGAAGGCTTATTTGCGACCACCGGCGCTGCGCTCGGCATGCGACGCCTTGCCATCATCGATCTCGTCACGGGCGAGCAGCCCGTGTTCAACGAAGACAGATCAGTCGCCGTCGTCCTTAACGGCGAGATCTACAACTATCGGGAGCTTCGGTCGTCGCTCGAAAAGCGCGGCCACTCGTTTCGCAGCGCTTCCGATACGGAAGTCTTACCGCATCTTTACGAGGAATACGGCGATGAAATGGTGCGCGAGCTCAACGGCATGTTTGCGTTTGCATTGTGGGACAGCAAACGCCGCCGGCTGCTGATCGCGCGCGATCGTTTCGGCGAGAAACCGCTTTACTGGGGCGTTTTTGACAAGACGTTGCTTTTTGCGTCCGAGCCGAAAGCGTTGTTGGCCCATCCGGCGGTGAAACCAGCGCTCAACCTGCAAGCGCTGCGGCAATACCTGTCATTCGATTATGTGCCGGCGCCGCTTTCGATTTACGAGGGCATCAACAAGCTGCCGGCGGCGCACAAGCTCACGCTGCAAAACGGCCGCCTGGACGTCCAGCGTTATTGGAAACTGAGTTACAAAACTGCCGAACCCATCCCCAGCGAAAACGACGCGGCCGATCATTTGCGCGAGCTGCTTGCGGACGCGGTGCGGATGCGGTTGGTGTCGGACGTGCCGCTGGGAGTTTTGCTTTCGGGCGGCGTGGATTCTTCAACAGTCGCGGCGCTGGCGGTGCGTGCTTCGTCGGAAGCAGTGAAGACGTTTTCGATCTCATTTGCCGAGGCGTCGTTTGATGAGTCGGCGTACGCCCGCGGCGTAGCCAAGTATCTCGGCACCGATCATCACGAAGAACGTCTCAGTGCAAACCTCGCGGCGAACCTCGTCAGCGAAATCGGCGCGTGGATGGACGAGCCGTTCAGCGATCCATCATTAGTGCCGACGTATCTGCTGTCGCGATTTACGCGCAAGCACGTCACAGTGGCGCTGGGCGGTGACGGTGGCGACGAGCTGTTTGCCGGATATCAGATGTACGCGGGTCATCGCTGGGCCCAGGTTTACAAGCGCGTGCCGCCGGTGTTGCGTCGCGCAGTGGTCGAGCCGTTTGTGCGCTTGTTGCCGGTGAAGACGAAGAACCTGTCGTTTGACTACAAAGCGTTGCGGTTTGTTACGGGCGCGAAGTACGACCCGGTCACGCGGCATCACGTCTGGTTCGGCTCGTTTACGCCTGAAGAACAGGAACAGTTGCTGACGGCTGACGCGCGTTCCGCAACCGACAGCGACATCTACGCCGATGCACGACAGATCGCAGATGAGTGCGACAACAACGATATCGTCACGCGGATGCAGAGCGTCGACACTCGTTTGTATCTGGCGGAGGACATTTTGACGAAGGTTGATCGCGCGAGTATGGCGGTGTCGCTCGAAGTGCGCGCGCCATTTCTCGATCCGCGCGTCGCGGAGTTTGCGGCGTCATTACCGTGCAACTACAAGCTGCGCGGACTCAAAACGAAGTACCTTCTGAAGAAAGCCGTGCACGACATGCTGCCGAGTTTCGTTACGCGACGCGGCAAGAAGGGTTTTGGCGTGCCGGTGGCGGAATGGTTGAAGTTCAAACTACGTCCGCTTGCGCGCGACCTGTTGTCGCCTGAACGCGTGCGGCGCGCCGGAGTTTTCAATCCTGATTTCATCGCGCGGTTGCAGGACGAACACGAACGCGGCGTCGCGAACCATCGCAAACTGCTTTGGACGTTGCTCATGTTTGAGCTCTGGCACGAGAGCTTTGTGGAAACGCCGCGACGGATCGAGACGTCAGTCGGGAGCCGCTAGTGCAATGCTAGTGCAAGATGTTCCGAACGACGTGCCGGCCGCGCACGAACAACTCCTCGCCTGGTGCCGTGAGCACGACTTCGCCGGACACGATCCCTTCGACGCACTCAATAGTCGCCTATTTCAAGCTACACCTTTCGCCGGCTCACGTAACGCTCGTTTGCTCTGGACACAATTGGTGAAAAGATCGCCCGCAGATCTGCGTCCACTCGCGCGCGTGCCACCGGAGCGAAACGCTAAAGGAATCGCGTTATTTGCGTTGGCCCAACTGGCGGCCTATCGTCGATTGCGCACCGCCGAAGCCGAACAGCAAACGCGAAACCTGCTCTCGATGTTGTTGTCGATGAAAGTTGACGGCTGTAGCGGCGCCGCGTGGGGGTACAACTTCGACTGGCAGAGTCGCAACTTCTTCGCACCGCGCGGCACGCCCACCATTGTTCCAACGGCCTTCGCCGCCCGCGCGTTCATCGAAGCCGCCCGCGTATTCAAAGACGACGAATATCTAAGAACCGCGTGCAGCGTGTGCGATTTCATCCTTACAGATCTCCCACGGACCGTCGAAACGGACACAGAAATCTGCTTCAGTTACGCGCCCCACACAAACACGCGTATCTTCAACGCCAGTCTGCTCGCCGCCGAAGTTCTGGCCGAGGTTGGCGAACTTACTAACCGCTCCGCCATGTGCTTTGACGCGGAACGTGCGGCCCGTTACGTCGTTAACCAACAACAACCAGACGGCTCGTGGACATACGGAACTGATCCAAACCAGTCGTGGATCGACAATTTCCACACGGCTTATATCCTCTTTTCGCTCAAACGAATTACGGCAGCATGTTCACGAAGCGGCGCGGAGTTTCAGCAGGCTCTTGAGCGCGGTTTTCGTTACTGGAAAGAGACTTTCTTTCTTGCGGACGGATGGCCGAAATACTACCATGACGACCCTTATCCGGTGGATGCGCACGCCGCAGCCAGCGCAATCGTGACTCTCCTCGAATGTCGTGAACTGGACGAAACTTCAGCGACGTTGGCCCACCAGATCGCTTCATGGACCATTGCAAATCTGCGCGATAAGCAAGGCTTCTTTTACTATCAACGGCGACGTTTCTACACTGTGCGTAAGCCGTATATGCGGTGGACGCAGGCCTGGATGTTGTATGCTCTAGCGCGTTTGCTCGAAGGACATGCCTAACGAATGCCGATCGCATCAGACGTAATCCT
>DASUOZ010000346.1:0-3388 GCA_036276375.1 Pyrinomonadaceae bacterium
CCAGGCTCGCGACGCCGAGTTTTGCGATCCGGCTGCGCAGGCTGCGTGCATCCGGGATCTCACCGAAGATGTCGAGACGAAACGAGTCACGTTCCGGTAACGCGGCAAGTGCTTCCAACACTGCGTCGAGCCGGCGATTCCGGCCCATGTAGCCAAACATGACGAGACGGTACGGCGGAGTCGCCTGACGACGCGCTGCGTGGTCTGTAGGTTCGTGGGGCGGAAGGGTGCGCGGCAGTGAAGCGAGCGCGACGGGCCATTGTTTCAACGTTTCCACGTGCGCAAACGCTTCCTGCGTGTGCACCACGACCGCCAAACAGTTTTCCAGTGCGAGCGGTGTGAGCGGGTAACGTTCGCTGAGGAAGTCGATCTGTACGGCGCCGCTGACGTAATCGTTCGCCGCGCGTAGTCCCTCGTCGCCGTAATAACGCTTCATGTGCGCGAGATACCCGGCCTGATCGCGCCATCGCCCTCGATATAAGCTCTCGAAGAAGTTGTGCACACGCAAATCGTGCAGAATCACGATGCCGGGATGTTGCCGGCTCACTTGCCAGATCGAGGCGTGAAAGAGATGGTTGTTGCCGAGGTTGTAGAACGTTACGTCTGCGTGATGCAGTTCGGGCCAACTCATTCGCTGCGGATCGTAGCTGCGCACGGTGGCAAAGCGTTGCAGGTTTCGATCCCAGTTGCTCTGATCCGTCCACAAGACCAGCTCGGTGTGTTTGCTCAGCGACGGCAGTATGCCGACGAGATAGTCGTCAGCGATGCTCGTCTTTGCCGGTGGTAACGGACAGAACCAGTTGATCTTCATGCGAGCAGTTTCCGCACTACATTGGTCCACGAAAGACCCAGGGTTTCATAACGCGCGTGTCCGGCCCGGCCCCAGGCTTCGGCTTCAGCGCGATTCTCCCAGACGGAATCGAAAGCGGCGGCCAGCGATTCCGGTGTAGGTTCTGCAATGAGGCCGGTCTGGTTGTCCGCGACAAACTCCAACGGGCCGCCGGAATCGCGACACGTGATCACCGGCTTGCTCGACAGCATCGCCTCGAGCGTGACGTAGCCGTAGTCTTCATCGACGGGCGGATAAACGACCGCCAGCGCGCTCGCATAACGCGCGCGCTTCTCGTCTTCACTGATGCCGCCCAGCCATTCGACCCGTTTCTGCAATTTCAGTTTGCGCGCGAGCTGTTGCAGCTTGTCCGTGTAATCCGGATGGTCCGAAATGCCGGCAAAGCAGATGCGCACGGGATTGCGCGTCAATGCCAACGCGTTCAGCGCGAGCTCCTGGCGTTTGGGAATGCAAAGACGGCTCGGAAAGAACAGATAGTCTTCCGCGCTCGATGTGTAAAACTGCTCGGCGTTTGGAGGTGGATGATAGAGCGGTGTTGAGTCGATGTCGCAAAACCGTTTGAGACGCCGCGCGACGTTTTGAGAGTTGGCGAAGACGGCCTTCGCTTCGGGGATCAACGTACGGTCCGCGTGTTCAATCGCCTCGCGCACCTGTGAACCGTTTGGATAGTAAACAAGGTCGCTGAGCGCGTGGTCCCAGAGATCGTAAGCAGTGCGATGCTGGTGCAGTATCCACAGCACCTTGTTTGGGTGCGGAATCAGATAAGCAGGAAAACGCAAACCGATGAGCCGGTCGACACGCGTGCCCGCAACTTCGGAAACGTCGAGCAGACGGCAGGCCAGAATGTGATCGAGAATTTTCTCCGGCGGGTACCACTTGAAGGGAATCGCCAGGATCTCAGCCTCGTGTCCGGCTTCAATGAGCGCGTCGCGCAAACCTTCGGCGTGAACCTCTGCGCCGCCACGAATGAAAGGGACCTGAACGGTGGCGATGAGAACTCTCATGAACCAGCCTTCCGGCCCACGACGGCGTAATCCATCGGTCCGTAAAAGTAACCATTGAAGCGTTCCGCCAGTTGGCCCTCGCCCGCGACGCGGCCGCTTTCCCACGGATGCAGCATCAGCAGCTCGACATGTTCGAAGCCGCGATTCTTAAACAGGAATTCCATTAACTCGGTTGGTAACGGATGACGATGAGTCGGATCGAGATAGAAGTAGTTACTACCAACGATGACGTTTTCGGGATTTGGAGTCTCAAAGATCGCGACGCCGCCCGGACGCAGAATGCGCACCACTTCATTCAACAGCAGTACGAGGGCGTTGAACGAGACATGTTCGATGATGTGAAAGCCGGTGATCGCGCCGGCGCTCTTGTCGGGAAGCGTTCGCAGGTATTCGAACAGGTCCTGTTCGACAACCTCGAGGCCGCAGTCGGTGCATTTCCGGACCTGAAGCGGATTACTCTCGACGCCGCGCGCCTCGATTCCGCTTTCCGTAAGCAGTTCCAACCATTCGCCGCGGCCGCAACCAAGATCGAGCACGGGTGCGCTGTGTTTCACGTAAGGCAGATACTCGCGGAAGCGTTCCTTGATCTCTTCGCGCGATCCACGAAAGCGATCTTCGAGCGCCGCGTAGATCTCTTCGAGCTGCGGATCGACAACGTCTCCGAGGCGAAAGCGCAACGCCGCGATCCGTTGTTTGAGATCGTCGAAGTGTTCCTGCCACTTTTGCGGGCTTAAGCGATCGGTGGTGGCATTGATAAAATCCGCAATCTGTTCGTGCTGCGCCAAGACGTAACTGCCAAACTCGCGCTGTTCGCGGATCGAGTTCGGTAATCGCAGGAGCGCGATACCAAGACGGATTGGATAGCCGAGGAGCGGCAGTTGGCCCAGGCGCCTTATTAGCGCCGGAAGGACCAGACCATCAAGCTGAACTCCCTTGGCTCTTCCTTCCTGAGAGAGACGCAGGTTCGCGAGCACATCGATCTTGTTTACGTTGCCGGAGCGCAGCGCGGTCAGATCGCGAAGCATCTCTGTTTCGTCAGGGGAACGCTTTAAGACAGCGCGATAGGCGGCCTGGATGAACACCCGGTCGTGGAATCGCAGCAGATCGTTGACGTGATATCGATGGTCCGAACGGGGTTCGAAGTCGGGCTGTAGGCGGAGTTTTGGAGGACCTGCGTCAGGTGACACTTTTTGAGCAAGACGTTTCGGCGGATGGTCGTTTTGGCGGGCCGCCATTGAGTCGCGAATTACGACGGCCAGGTCGTCGATCTCGAGGCGAGGTTGATTCATGCGGATAGGTCTCGACGGAATGCCGCTGGCCCAGTCGCGAACGGGCGTCGGAACGTACACGTTCGAGCTCGCCCGCGCGTTGGCGGCCGCAGCGCCAGAAGACGAGTTTGAGTTGATCTCACCGTTGCCCTATGACGAGACAGTTCAGCACGACGTGGCGGCTGCGAATCTCACGTTGAGCTATTCGCGGCCAAACCTTTGGCAGCGGCGCTGGTGGACTGTCGGACTGCCGTCGTACTTACGCC
>DASUOZ010000347.1:0-5346 GCA_036276375.1 Pyrinomonadaceae bacterium
GGCCTGGCTGCTGGCAGTGGCAACCGAAATCAGTATGTATGCAAGCGAGACTGCAGATAGGTGGGCGCGAGTAAAGCGCTCCAATGTGTGAATGGGTTTGAAGTGCATCTGTATTGTCCTGTCACAATCGGCGGTGGTTTCGCGTCGAAACTCGCGCGGGCCTTCAGTTTTCGGCTTGAAGAACCAGAAACGCCGGCCGGCGACGACGTGGTCGCGATCAAGTGCAACTTGTGCGAAGGCACGTCGTTGAATCCGCCAGGCGCGCGCCGGCAAGCCTATTCGTGCGAAGAGAACTGTCCGACCGGCGCGCTTGTGCGGGTGAATCCGGTTGAATACTTCGACGAGGTGAAATCTGCCCGCGGATTGATCTACCGCGATCAGACGCACGCGGTCGGACGCAATATTCACAAGAGCGATCCGCTGGCGCGCGTGTGGCACGTCGCCGGTATCGCGGCGACGTTACTGGCGATCGCCGCTGTCGTGTGGGGCCTCGCGCGATACGGATACGACGGCGTGTTGGCCGGCGCGTGGTTAACGATGCGCTGGTTGACGGGGCTTGTCGGATTGGGCGGAGTCGCCGTGGTGATGACGTATCCGTTTCGCAAGCAGGTCTATCGCCGTCGCGTCGGTGCGTTGCGCTACTGGATGCTGGTCCACATTTACGCGGGCGTGGTCGCGGGTGTCGTCCTGTTGCTGCACTCGGGACCGCGTCTTGGCGGATTGCTGACAAGCCTGTTGTACGTGGTGTTCGATCTCGTGATTCTGTCCGGCGTGGTTGGCGTCATTGCTTACTTCGTGGCGCCGAGAATCATGACGCGAATCGAAGGCGAGCCGCTGCTGGTTGAGGATCTCGAGGGGCGGCGCGATGAGCTACAGAAACAGAAGGCGGCGATTCTCGAACAGTCTGAAGGGTGGTTGAAGGAAGAGATTCGCGACCGCGTCTATCCCCGTTACGGATCTTTTGGCTTCCTTTGGCGACAGCTTTCGCGGCGTGAAGAACTGAAAGCTTTGCTGGCGCAATCGCGCGAGGAGTTCAAGTCGCAGACGACGCGAACGGCGACGCCGGAAGAGCGCGAGTTGCTGCTGTCGGCTGTCGAAACGTCGGTCACGTTGCGGCGCGTGGACGCGTTACTGTTTCTTCATCGTACGCTGCGGTCGTGGATACCGCTTCACGTCGTTTCCACGGCGGCGATGTTGGCCTTGATGATCGTGCATATCGTGCAGGTTGTTTTCTTCAATGCCCGTTAACAATCAATACATCATCATTCGCCAGGATTTGGACGTCGATCCGATCACGATCATCAGCGACGGATTGCTGATCGGCCGGCTGAGCGACTGTGAGCTTGTGCTCAATCATCCGTCAGTGTCGCGGGTGCAGGCGGGCATCAAGCAGTTTGACCATGCGTATTACGTCTTTTCGTTGCGGCCGAAGAACCCGATCCTACTCAACGGCAAGCCGGTTGAAGCGAACGAAGCGCTGGGCGCGGGCGACTTTCTTGACGTTGGACCGTTTCGAATTGAGGTCGATGCCGCCGGAGAGGGTTTAATCCTCCGCGTTGAAATGACGATTGGCGCGCGCGCGTCAGAGATCGATCTGAGCGATCCTGGTTTCAGCACGGACAAGCTCGTTGCACCGGTCGAAGGCAAAGCGAAGAAGCCGCGGCCTGCGCCGATTGCCGGTACGAAGGCGCTCGATATTTTTTGGGACAAGCGCATTCGCGAAGCGGGCAAGATGGTGCGGCCGTCGCCGTTGTTTCCGAAGGCGGGAAGACGGAGTGGCAAGGCGCAGTTTAACTGGACGCCGACGACGGATCTAATTTCGCGTTGGCCGGCGGCGTTTTTTACCTGGGCGGCGATCATCGTTGGCGCGAGCTCGGTGGCGGCGGCCTACTGGTACACGAGCGCTTTTACGCCCGGACCGTTGTCGAATGCGCACGCGACTTCGCAGTTGACGCTAACGCTGCCTATTGCACGCGGGGCGACGAATGGTTCGTGTACGTCGTGTCACGCTCTGAAGGGAACCATGGAGGAGCGCTGTGCCGCGTGTCATCAGACTGAAGCCTTTAACCCGGCGATGATCAAGCCGCACGTTGCCTCAGGAATCGGCTGCGTTAATTGCCATGCGGAGCACCTGGGCGCCGAGTTTGATGCGACTGATGGGGCGCTGGCGACATGTACGAGTTGTCACAACGACGCGAACCAGGAGCTTTACAACGGCCGCCACGTCGGCACGCCGCATGGCGGCACGTTTGGTTATCCGATAGTGAATGGTCAGTGGAGTGAGAAGTCGATCAATGATGAAGAATGGGATCTGAGGAAACTCGCAGTCGTGCGGCTGCCGACTGATTCAGATCAGAAGTGGCGCAGCAATCAGTTTCACGCCTTGCACGATCAACGCGTGAAGGTCGTTGGCGGGATCAAAGGAAACGCAGAGGGACGATTGTCTTGTAATAGTTGCCACTTGTCGTTCGATCCGATCGATCGGGCCACACCACGGACCACCTGCGCCACCTGTCACAGCACCGCGGACTCCAAACCAAACTGCACCTCCTGTCACGTCCAACACATCCACGACATCAGGCGTTGGTCCGATTCGTTTCTGACTCAATAGGTTCCCCTTGAGGTAGTTTATTTCGGCTAGGTCCAGGGCTACGCCGCGGATGTTCGATGACCACTGTGTTGTGCGCCACGGCTACGCCGCACATCCGGCGGCGTAGCCGTGGCGGAGATAGTGGTAGATGGGGCGGCGTACTTGCCGTCGTTTAGCGACAACTTTAACCCGCGGGTTTGTGGCAGGGCAGGCAGTCGTTTGAGCCCGGTATCTTTCCTTTGAGCGCGGGGCGCGCGGCAATGGCTTTGTCGTGACAGAGGTTGCAGTTCAGGTGATACGCAACTTCGTTGTTTAGCTTCGTCGGCGCGGGCTTGTCAGGGTATTGAATCGCCGGCATCGGCGCGCTGTCGTCGCCCGCCTGCAAGTGACAAACGCGGCAACTCTTCACCGGTTTCGCATCCGCCGCCAACAGGTTTTCCCCGGTCAACACGACCTCACGTTCAGACGTCTTCAACGGAGCCTTCAGCTCCGCAGCCGGTTGGTCCGTGTGATGACACTCGACACACGTCAACACGCTTTGCCCATCCGGGCTGTACTTCTTCAGCGCGTGGTTTTCGTGATTGAAAGGAACCTCGCCGTACTTGTCTGACTGGCTGTCCTTGCTCAGCAACATATCCTTCGGTTGGACCTTGCTGGCCTTTTCTTGAACGACAACCGTGAAACAGCCCAGCGACAGCAGCAGGATTAGGAGGGTCTTCATAGTCTTGGCATCTTAAATACGGCTTTCGGCGAGTGTCAATTTTTTTGTTTCAGCCTTCGCCTAGGCCGGCATGCGGAAAGTTGGACCGGCGTGGCAACGTTTGCAGTCGCTGAACCCGAGGTCGCCGCCGAAAGTCCGCCGGCCGTTGTGGCAGGTTGCGCACGTTTGTCGGCGAGCGGTGTTGAAATGTTGGGCTGCGTTCGTGGAACTGACCTGCCGCGTTTGCGGCGCGCCCGCGGTGATTTTGTGGCAATCGGCGCAGGCGAGTCGCTCTCGCGTGCCGTGGTCGGCATGGCTGAACGCGTAACGAAACGCGCGCGCGTTTGTGCTGGTCGGGCGATAAGCTTTCTGGTCGTGACACACACCGCAGGACGCGATCTCGCGGCCCGCGTTTGAACGGCTCGTGGGTGTGTGGCAAGTGTAGCAGTTGTTGTGGGCCGCTAGATTTGCCGGGATCGAGAGCCCGGCGCGCCGGTTCACCGGCGAGTTATGACAACCTACACAACCAGCCTGCGGCCGCGCCGCGCCGGTCATGTGTTGCGCGTGATCGAACTTCACGTTGAAGGGCTCGTTGAAGCTCGTGGGAAAACTCTTCAGCGGCGGGTTGTTGCTCTTCGTGTCGGTGTGACAGATCAGGCACATCGGAATCGCGGGCGTAGTGAACTGTCCACGATGACAATCCGTGCATGCTTTGTGCGCGGGAAAACGAGGCGTGGCGGAGTTGTCGGTGCGTTCGTGGCACGAGGTACAGGCAAGCGAGCGATGCCGTTGGCTGTTGTGGAGAAACTTCGAATAGTCATTTTCCGGACCCTGGACACCAAGCGGAGCAGCCACGGATGAACACAGAAGACACAGACTGAGAATGGCGCGTCGCATCATTTGATGTCCCTGCGTTTCAGTGGCGGACGCTGTGCGATCAGGTAGTGACTCGCCGGAGCGTCGAGCTTGCCGACGTTCGAAGTGTGGCAGTAGACGCAGGTAAACGCGCGATTCTTATCGAGCGCCGCCAGCTCGGTGTTGAGATCCTGGCGCAGTCCGTCCTTGTTGTGACATTCAGTGCACGACGTCATCGGCACGTCGGGTTTCAGGCCGCGGAGTGTGGCTGATTTGGTGATGTTTATGTGACACGTCGTGCACTCGCCAACGTGTTGCTTCTTCTCGCCGCCGCCGTCGTGCATGAACTTGAGCGAGATCCTGGTTGGCGCAGTGGCGGAGTTGTAGGGCGACGGCGCGAGTTTGTGACAGCCGTTACAGTTGGTGGCGACTGGTTCCTGCGCTTTCCAGTGACAACTAAAGCACGACGAGTGATCGGCAGGCACTGCTTTGAACGTCGCGGCCGGTGGTGCGTAGGCGTCGAGCCAGCCGCCTGCCGGCGGCGTGGAGATCGCAGGGGCAGGCGCGTGACACAAGGTGCAGTTGTTGAACTGTTGCGGCGGCGCGTGGGCCAGGAGTTTGGATGTTTGCCGGTTGGTTCGCAGCGATGCGATCACGTCCTGGTGTCGATCGTGCGGAAATTCGATCACGAATTGTAAATTTGAAGCCGGCTTACGAAATGCGTAACGAGCATCGTCGCGCGGAGATGTCTTCGAATGGCAAACGGAGCAGATCGGCGGACGTGCGCCGCGGAAGAATTGTGGGCGATGACAGCTTACGCAGGCGTTGTGGTCCGGGTAATCGGCGATGTCGGGGAAGGATGAAGCTTTGGTCCAGTTTTTAGTCGGTGGTTTGTGGCACGTGTTGCAGGCTGATTTGTGTTTGGGTGTTGAGTGCGAAAATTTGGTGTAGTCGACAGCGCCCTCGGCTGAGGCCAAAGGGAGAAAAATTAAAACCAAAATGTTGAAACCAGATCTCAAAGCAAATTTCATTGGCATGTCGGCGCTGGTTTTTCGACTGCAACACACTTCACGAGCCGGTCTTTGCGGTTGGAAATCAAATAAGGTTTTTCGCCGGCGAGATCGTCGTTTTTGATCTGCACTTCGCAGTTCCAGGTCGCGAATGTTTGGCCTAACTCGGTCGGAACAAGGTTCGTTAAGAC
>DASUOZ010000348.1:0-2348 GCA_036276375.1 Pyrinomonadaceae bacterium
CAGGTATCGCTGCACGTGCGCTTGTCCGGTCTTGATCGTGAGCGAACGCTGCATTACCGAGCCAATCGGAAACTTGTCGATGAGTCCGCCGTAGACGCCAATCACCGAGATCGTTCCGCCGTTGCGGCAGCACATAATTGCTTCGCGCAACACGTGCGGACGATCCGTTTCCAACATCATTGTCTGTTTCACGCGGTCGTAGGCATGTATCGGCAGGGGCGCGTGTGCTTCCATGCCGACGTCGTCGATACACGCATCCGGCCCGCGGCCGCCGGTGATGTCCATCAACGCTTCGTACACGTTCTGTTCGCGGAAGTTGATTGTTTCCGCGCCACCCTCCTCAGCCATTTGCAAGCGGTCCGGCACATCATCAATCGCGATTACGCGCTCGGCGCCGAGTAAGAACGCGCTGCGAATCGAAAACTGTCCCACCGGACCACAACCCCAGATCGCGATCGTGTCGCCCGGCTGGATGTCGCACATCTCCGCACCCATGTAACCGGTCGGGAAAATGTCGGACAAGAACAGCACCTGTTCGTCCGACAAGTGATCCGGCACTTTGATCGGACCGACGTCCGCAAACGGCACGCGCGCGTACTCCGCCTGACCGCCGGCGTAACCTCCGGTCAAGTGCGAATAGCCAAAGATCCCGCTCGCCGCGTGTCCAAACGCCTTCTCGGCCATCCATGCGTTTGGGTTCGAGTTTTCGCAAAGCGAAAACATCTGTGCCTCGCAGAAGAAGCAGTTGCCGCAGGCGATTGGAAACGGCACTACCACGCGATCGCCAAGCTTAAGATTTGTCACCTCGCGCCCGACTTCCACCACTTCACCCATGAATTCGTGACCGAGAATGTCGCCGCGCTTCATCGTGGGAATCATGGCGTTGTAGAGGTGCAGGTCGGAACCGCAGATCGCGGTGGAAGAGATCTTCACGATCGCGTCGCGTTGGTTAAGTATTTGAGGCTCGGGAACGTCTTCCACGCGCGTCGTGTTTTTTCCATACCAACAGTTTGCTCTCATTACAGCCTCCCTTCCGCTGCGCTCCGATAATTCGTCGCCGTTTGGCTCGGCAACGATTCCATCGACTCCGCTTCTTCAAGTTCATCGACGTCCGCCGGGCGCGCCGGTCTCTGTTGGAAATAACCAGTGCCGGTTATCGTCGCGTCTGACACGACGACTTCGCCGACTTCCAACATCTGCTTGAACCGCCGCATATCGTCGTCCAACTGCTGCTCGGGCTCTTCGCCAAACAGTTTCGCGACAGTCGCGCCGACAACACCCGCAGGTGGGTTGTACTGGATATTCACTTTCACGATCGTGCCGCGGCCGCCGGGAGCTCTTTCGAAACGGACGGCTCCGGCGTTGTCGACGTCGGCATTTTCAAGTGAACGCCACGTGATCACTTCACCTGGCACGTCGGCAATAATCGTTGCTTCCCACTCGACCTCCGTTCCGGCTGGTCCCGTTGCTTTCCAGCGCGAACGGCCGTCGCCCAGGTCTTGCACTGATTCGAGATGTTTCATGAATCGGGGTAGGTTTTCGAACTTTCGCCAGAAATGATAGACCTCCTCCGGCGATTTATTGACGATGCGACTGGCACTGGCGTGAACGCCCGGATGGCCGGTACTCAGTTGTTTTGCGGCGATCAGATCCAACGCCGTGACTGCGAGAACGTTGGCGGTTGCGAACGCGACGCGTCCTCGGTTTGCGTCGGGCAACGTGAATGCGCGGCCGAGGCTCGCGAGATCGAGCGCGTCGCCGGCGACGCGTGACCACATGCCCGCGGCTGGTTCCTTTTGACTAAAGATTGCGATGCCGGATGCGATTTCGCGCAGGCCGTACAGTCGTATCAATCCCGTGCGGCTGTTTGGAACACCCGAAATCTTTGCGATTACCCTCGGACAGAGAAGTTCCGTCATGCCGAGACCGATGCTGAACCATCCGAGTCCCTTTGCGAGTCTCTTTGGACCCGACTTGGGCAGGCCTGGTTCTGCACGTTCGGCCGCGTAACTTCTGCCGTCAGAAAATGATTGTGGTATGGCGCTCATGTATGTCCCCCCTTGGCTGGAATTTTGGTTTGGGTTTGTTTGTAAACGTAAACAAACACCATGCCTGAAGAGTGTGGCGTTTGATGTCCCTGCGCATCACGAAAAGCTGGCAAACTTTCGCGACACTTCAGCAAGCGGGAGGTTTAAAGGGGGCCACCGACTAACGTCGGTGGGATTTCAGGCAGATCTTTTTGAATCCCACCAACGAAGTTGGTGGTACCTTCAGACTCGGCCTACACGAACTCCACGCTAGTGCGACAATCCACCTATTTAAGCACTGCGGCCTGGGCGCTGAGGCTG
>DASUOZ010000349.1:0-5355 GCA_036276375.1 Pyrinomonadaceae bacterium
ACTCGACGCGATTACGGAGCCGTTCCAGAACCAGCGCGGCCATCTCACCGTGATCAGCTACAACATCGAAACCGCACATAGCGACAGTGCGAAAAAACGCTATCGCGATCAGGCCGAAAAGCGGAAGCAGGAACTGATTGAGTACGATTTTCCGTCTGACGATGGCAACGGCGCCACGACGCAGCGAAAGAACTACGCTGAGCTTGAAAAGCTCTACGAAGAGTTGCGCGAAGCGAAAGCCGCGAAACTCGGTCGCAAAGCAGAACTACTCAAACCGGCGACGGAATTGAGAAACAAGCGCGACGACTATTTGAAGAGCCAGTTAATCGGTCTCGGACCAACTCAGCTCGAAAGCCTCAAATCAGGGTTGGCCAACTACGACTACTCAATTCTCGGTCATCAGATTAGCGTTAACGCCTACAACATCGTCGATCGTTGCGAGGTCTGCCACGCGGGCATCCGCAGTCCGATCGATCTGACGCCGGCGAGTTTGGCGCCGGATAAGCCGGGCGGTACGCCAGATCGTCTGGCGCGTGCGTTCGTCAGTCATCCGAACCGCGAGATCCTCGCGATTCACAAGCCCGAGAAGTTCGGCTGTGCGAGTTGCCACTGGGGCAACGGTCGCGCCACGACGAACGAAACGAAAGGACATGGACGCCATCGTTTCTGGCTCTGGCCCATGTTTGAGAAAGAAAACACGCAGGCCGGTTGTCAGCAGTGTCACGCGCGCGATCGCGTCACGGACGGCGCTGAGACGTTGAACCTCGGCCGTGATCTTTTCTCCGAGCGCGGTTGCATGGGTTGTCATCGTTACGAAGGCTTCGACCGCGAAACCGATGCGCTCGCGACAGCGCGGCAACAGATCGGCCAGCTCGAAGATGAGATCGCGGCCAACGAGAAACAGATTCGCGCCGACACGCAAGCGTCCGCGTCAGAGACCGCAACTGAAGACGACGTGAAGCGGTTGCTGGCCCACGCCGAGAGTTTGCGCGTCACGAACAGTCTGCTGGCAGCGCGGATCGATCAGTTAAACCTGCAAACGAAATACCTGATGCAGGACCAGAAGAAGGTTGGCCCAAACCTGAAAGACGTGCGCGTGAAGTTGCGCAAAGAGTGGGTGCCGCACTGGCTCGAGAACCCGCAGGCGTTTCGTCCCGGCACCAAGATGCCGACGTTCTGGCGCTTTGCCGCTCCGCTCGACGATAGACACGACATGCGCGACAAGGACAGCGCGCAACAGATTCAGGCGATTGCCGCCTACCTGTGGCAGGACAGCTTCAATATCAAACTTCCGGAACAGCAGCGCGGCGACGCCGCTCACGGCAAGCAACTGTTCGAGTCGCGTGGCTGTCTCGCCTGTCACTCAATCGGCGAAGGCGACAGCAAGATCGGCGGCGACTTTGCCGCCAACCTCCAGCGCGTCGGCGAGAAAGCGAACTTCGATTACGTCGTCCGCTGGATTCACAATCCGCGCGAACGCGTCGCGCCTTATTGCCCGAAACACAAGCGCGATCTGACGCACGCGGACTACGCGTCGAAAGGTCTGCCGTTTGTTTTCGACACCGAACTGCACTCGCGCTGCCCGATTGACGGCGCGGAGCTGCAAGTGCAGAACATGACGGTGATGCCAAACTTCCGCTTGTCCGAAGAGGATTCGCGCGACATCGCCACGTATCTGTTCTCGTTGTCGTCGCCGCCGAGTTATGCCAACGCGTCCTTCATGGATGATGCGAACCTGAAAGAGAAAGGCCGGGTACTTATCAAGCAGTACGGCTGCGCTGGTTGTCACGAAATTCAGGGATTCGAGGACGAGCAACGGATCGGCAAAGAGTTAACTGTCGAAGGCGCGACGCCGATCGAGCGTCTCGACTTCGCGCTGCAAACGCATCACGCGGAGGACGGCGAAGACCCGCTGGAGCTGCGTCCCGATAAGCCGAAAAAGTCGTGGTACAACCACAAGGGCTTCTTCGAACGCAAGATCATGCAGCCGTCGATTTACGACGTCGGTAAGGAGAAGGATCCGAAAGACAAGCTGCGCATGCCGCAGCCTTATCTCACGGCTGAATGGCGCGTCGCGTTGACGACGTTTTTGCTCGGTAGTGTGGGCACTGAAGGTTCGAATGTGCCGTCGACGCTCTTCTTCAATCCGCAGGATCAACGCCGGCAGGACATTCAGAACGGCTGGTGGGTAATCAAGAAGTACAACTGTCAGGGTTGTCACCAGCTTCAGGTCGGACAGCGTTCCGTGGTCCAGGATCTGCCGTTCTATCAAACGCCGGAAGGCAAAGACCTGCTGCCGCCGCGTTTGACGAGTGAGGGCGCGCGTGTCGATCCGGCGTGGCTGTTGAAGTTCCTGCACGATCCATCGTTGAGTGGGGAAAAGACGCCCGAACAGACGCGTCAGCTCAATGCGCTGGCGAGTCCGCAGCCGTCTGCTTCGCCGGGCGCGAGTCCCGCGACGAGTCTGGCGCCTGCAAACATGGCGGCGAAGTTGCCGCCGCAGCCGGGTCTCGATCGTAACGGCGTGCGTCCGTATTTGCAGTTCCGAATGCCGACGTTCAACTTGTCGCCAAATGAGTTGCAGATTCTGGTGCGGTTCTTTATGGCCATGTCGGGCCAGCAGGATCCGTACATCAAGGCGCCGTTACAACCGCTGACCGAACAGGAGCGGCTCACCGCCCGGCAGATGTTTACGTCGGGAACGCCGTGTCTGAAGTGTCACATCACCGGCGAGGCGGGGCACGATGCAACCGCGATCGCGCCGAATTTCCTGTTGGCAAGCGAGCGCTTGAAGCCGGAGTGGACGTTCCGCTGGCTGCTCGATCCGGCGCAGATAAGTCCGGGCACGGCGATGCCCAGCGGACTGTTCCGTAAGGAGGGGGAACGGTGGGTCGTTAACCTGCCGAATCCACCGGCCAGCGCTAACGCTTATCACGACGACCATGCATGGTTATTGGTGCGCTACATGTTCCTGATGAGTCCGGCTGAACAGCAGGCGCTCCTGGCGACAAGCCCGGCGCCGCCGGCGGCTGCGACCGCGGACCATCACGCGCGTCCAAAGCGAAAACGAACGGGTTTTCATCATCGGCGTAAGCCTTTGCGGGCTGTAATTGGCCGCAGCGCGGCGCGAGCGTTGGTTGAAAGCCACCGATAAAGCGGATACATTTATCGCGCAAGTATCTTAGTTTGGAGGAATTGCTCAATGATTAAGCAGACAAAGGTCTGGCTTGTGTTATCGATTGCTCTCTCGCTCGTGCTTGCGGCTGCCTGCAGCAAGAGCGACTCCGGAACGAATCTTTCGGGAGGAGAAACATCATCAGCCGCAGGTCCTTACAGCGGCCCGACCGGAAGCGTCGCGGGCGTCATCAGCTTCGAAGGAACACCGCCGGCGCCCAGGAAGATCGACACTTCCGCCGATCCGGTCTGCGGTCAAAAGAATCCTAATCTTTCAACCGACGACACCATCGTGACCGATGGCAAGCTTGCAAACGCCTTCGTTTACATCAAGGAGGGAACGGTCGAAGGTGGCAAGAAACTGGCCGACTACTCCTGGGCGACGCCGTCCACGGCCGCGGCCCTCGATCAGAATGGTTGCCACTACGCGCCGCACGTCATGGGCGTTCAGGTCAACCAGAAGATCAGCATCACGAACAGCGACGCCACTCAGCACAACGTTCACCCGACACCGAAGCTGAACCCGGAATGGAACCAGACGCAGGCGAACGGCGCAGCTCCGATCGAAAAGAGCTTCGCGCGTCCGGAAGTCCTGATCCCCGTGAAGTGCAATCAGCACCCGTGGATGAAGGCTTACATCGGCGTAATGAGAACTCCATTCTTCGCGGTGAGCGGTACGAACGGCTCCTTCGAAATCAAGAATGTGCCGGCCGGAAAGTACACCGTGGTCGCGTGGAGAGAAGGTGGCGCGAACGGACAGGAGAAGACGATGGAAGTGACCGTCCCGGCGAACGGCAGCGCCAACGCTGACTTTTCGTTTAGCGGTGGTGCTGCGACCACGTCAGTGAATCCGTCGTTGAAGATGATGCCCGCAGTCGAAATTCCAGCGATGCGGCACTAAACATAAATTTCCGTGGGGGCGCACAGTCTTTATAGGCTGAGCGCCTCGTGCGGAAAGCGAGTTTTATGAGCAAGGGTCTAAATCGATTTGCCATACTCGTCGCTTGCGCGACGTTTTTCTTGATCATAGCGGGAGCCCTCGTCACGAGTCACGATGCGGGGCTGGCGACCGAAGACTGGCCGTTGTCCAACGGTCAGTTCTTTCCCGAGATGGTCGGTAACCTGTTTTGGGAGCACGGGCACCGCATGGTTGCGACCACCGTCGGCATGCTGACGATCGTCTTGATGATTTACATCCTCGTAAAGGAAAAACGGTCGTGGGTCAGAAAGCTCGGCGTCTACGCGCTGCTGGCGGTGATTGCGCAGGGATTGCTGGGCGGATTGACCGTCAAAATGCTGCTGCCGATCTCGGTCTCCACCGCACACGCCACCCTGGCCCAACTTTTCTTTTGCATCACCGTGAGTCTCGCGGTGTTCACGTCGCGAAGCTGGATCGAAGCGCGGCCGTTGCCCGACGCAGAGATCCGGGAGAGGGAAAACGTGCCGTTGCGTTACCTGTGTACGGCGGCACTCATAACGATCTTTGTGCAGTTGATCATTGGCGCGACGTTGCGTCACTCCGCTACGTGGGATCAGCACCTGCCGACGCAGTTGATTCTGGCCCATGTGGGTGGCGCGTTCATCGTTACGCTCGCGTTGGGAAGTGCAGCGGTCAACGTGTTACGGCGCTACAAAGGAGTCGGTTTTTTGAC
Source organism: Pyrinomonadaceae bacterium (assembly GCA_036276375.1). Taxonomy (GTDB): domain Bacteria; phylum Acidobacteriota; class Blastocatellia; order Pyrinomonadales; family Pyrinomonadaceae; genus PSRF01. Next base: position 4,827 of record DASUOZ010000349.1, read on the forward strand.
ACGGCCGGCGACGTTGGCGCTCGTGCTGTTGGGCGTGCAGTTGTTGCTCGGCCTGGCTGCCTATCTGACGCGGCTGGCGTCGCCGAACGATCCGCAGCCCTTGAACCCGATGATCACCATCACTGTCGCACACGTAGCGTGTGGCGCTCTCGTGTTTGTGACTACTATCGTGTTGACGTTGCGAACGTATCGCGTGTTACCGGTTACCAGCGAGGCGGCCGAGCTGAGTGCCGCGCCCCAGGGAGTCATAGAGATTTAATGGAAGAGTTTGCTATCGATTTACGTACTCCGGCGGTCGCAGTCATCGAGCGCTCGCCACTGACGTTTCGCGAACGCGCCGCGGCGTACGCCGAACTGACAAAACCACGCATTACGTTCCTGATTGTCTTAACCTCGGCGGCGGGCTTCGCGCTCGGTTCGCCGGGACCAGTGAATTACGTCGCGCTCTTCAGCGCGTTGTTGGGCATCGGTCTGTTGTCGTCAGGCATCGCGACGCTCAATCAGTACGCCGAGCGCGATCTCGATGGCC
>DASUOZ010000350.1:0-2087 GCA_036276375.1 Pyrinomonadaceae bacterium
ACCTGTTCCGGTCTTACACCCGCATCCTTCAAGGTGCGCTGCATCACCCGCCGCGCACCCGAACCCGTTTCGTCGGGCATCGTCAGGTGGAACGCATCCGCGCAAGCGCCGTATCCAACAATTTCGGCGTAAATCTTCGCGCCGCGTTTTTTCGCTGCTTCCAATTCTTCGAGAATCATGATCCCGGCGCCTTCGCCGATCACGAAGCCGTCGCGATCGCGCTCAAACGGCCGCGACGCATGCAGTGGATCGTCGTTGTTGGTCGACAGCGCGCGCATGGCCGAAAAGCCTGCGACGCTCATCGGCGTAATTGCCGACTCCGCGCCGCCGCAAATCATGATGTCGGCGTCGCCGCGCTGGATGATCTTGAAGCTGTCGCCGATGGCATGAGCGCCCGCGGAACACGCGGTTGCGGTCGCGGAGTTTGGGCCCTTGGCGCCGAACCGAATCGACACCTGGCCCGCGGCGAGATTGACGATCGCGGAAACGATAAAGAACGGTGAAACCCGATCCGGTCCATCGTCGAGCAGTTTCGAGTGTTCGCGCTCGATGGCCCAGAAATCGCCGATGCCGCTGCTGATATACGTGCCGGCGTTCTCAGCAATACCGTCCGGAAACTTTCCTTCCGGCGTGAGCTGGATGCCGCTATCGGCCATCGCTTCGATCGACGCCGCAATCGCATAATGAATAAAGGCGCCCATCTTGCGCGCCTCTTTCTTCGCGATGAATGTCAGCGGGTCGAAATTTTTTACTTCGCAGGCAAACTTTACCGAGAACCTCTCAGCGTCGAATTTCTTGATGTAATCCGCGCCACTGCGACTGTTCATCAGCGCGGTCCACGTGTCTTCGACAGTATTGCCAACAGGTGTCACGAGGCCGAGGCCTGTAATCACGACACGACGAGTCAATTCGAAACTCCTTCGGTTAATTGCCGATTGCCAATTGTTTTTCAAATCAGCAATCGAAAGTCGACAATTACTTCTTGTGCTGGTCAATATAGTTATACGCGTCCCGGACGCTTTGAATCTTCTCGGCATCTTCGTCAGGGATCTCAATGCCAAACTCCTCTTCAAAACGCATCACGAGTTCCACCGTGTCCAGCGAGTCGGCGCCGAGGTCGTCGATAAACCTGGCATTTGGCGTGACCTCGTTTTCATCGACTCCCAGCTCGTCGACAATAATCTGCTTTACCTTATTCTCGATCTCTTGATCGGGCATCGTGTTTGCTCCTCTGTGAGTTTAATTAGACTAGTTCATCCCTGAGACAGCAAGCGCGGCGCGCGCCGCCTCCAAACTTGCTGCATCTTCGACGTTAAGACACTTTACGTCGCGGTTCGTTTGCCGCATCAGTCCGGACAACACTTTGCCCGGTCCGACTTCTACAAAAGTTTCAACATTTTCGCCGAGCAACAACTGCATCGACTCCAACCAGCGCACGGGCGCTGAAACCTGCCGCAGCAGCGCATCGCGTAATTCATCCGGCGCCCTCGTAACGCGCGCATCGACGTTTGTCACGACTGGCACGCGCGGTTCATTGAACGTCAAACGCTCCAGATGGCCCGCGAGTTTCTCCTGTGCCGGACGCATCAACGCGCAATGAAACGGCGCGCTCACGTTTAACTTGATTACGCGCTTCGCCACGCCTTTCAACAATTCGCTCGCGCGATCGACGGCTTCCGTGTTCCCCGCAATCACGATCTGGCTGGGCGAATTCGAGTTCGCAACACTACAAACTTGACCGCCACTCGCCTCACGACACGCATTTTCAATCGCGCTCAACTCGCCGCCAATCACCGCGGCCATCGCGCCCGTCCCAACCGGCACCGCCTGCTGCATGTACTGCCCTCGCGCGCGAACGGTTTTTACCGCGTCCGACAATTCCAACACGCCCGCGGCCACGAGCGCCGAATATTCACCAAGACTGTGTCCGGCGACAAAGGCCGGCTCCGGCAGTCCGCTTTCTTGCGCCGCGCGAAACGCGGCCACGGAAGTCGTGAGAATCGCCGGCTGCGTATTCTCCGTTAACTGCAACTCTTCCGCCGGTCCGGCAAAACAAAGCTGCGAGATCGCGAAGCCCAACGCGTCGT
>DASUOZ010000351.1:0-4208 GCA_036276375.1 Pyrinomonadaceae bacterium
AAGCTTTGCTCCACTGTCTTACGCGATGGCTTGTATCAGCTTCGATTGGGTCGTTGCGGCCTATATCGTCATTGCGTATCGCTGGCTTCGTTTAGCCAACCGCCAAGAGCCGAGTCGCGCACGATGATCGTTTGCGAACGCTCCGGACCAGTCGAGACCAGACCAATTTCCACCCCAATCTGCGCAGAAAGAAACTCAACGTAAGCACGCGCGTTCGGAGGCAGGGAACTCAACTCCGTCATTCCGAGCGTTGAACTCTGCCAGCCCGGCAATGTTGCATAGACAGGTTCGATCCGCCGTAGGTCCTGCGACACCGCGGGCAGTGATTCACACAAGCGGCCGTCGAGTTTGTAACCCGTGCAGACTTTGATCGCGTCGAGTGTGTCGAGCACGTCGAGCTTCGTCAACGCGACTGACGTGAAGCCGTTGATCTCCGCCGCGTAACGCGTCGCGAAAGCGTCGAACCAGCCGCAACGGCGCGGGCGTCCGGTTGAAGCGCCGTACTCACGACCGCGTTCGCGAATCATCTGGCCCAACTCCGCTTCACCTTCGAGCATTTCGGTCGGAAACGGGCCTTCGCCCACGCGCGTCGTGTACGTGCGCACGATGCCGAGCACTCCGCTCAGCCGGTTTGGCGCGAGGCCGGTGCCGGTGATTGCGCCGCCCGCGACCGTAGTCGAAGACGTCACAAACGGATATGTGCCGTGGTCCACGTCCAGCAGCGTCGCCTGCGCGCCTTCGAGAAGAATCGAGCGGCCTTCGCTGGCGGCGATGTTCAAGTAGTGTGTGGTGTCGGCGATGAAGGGAGCGAGACGTTCGGTCAGCACCGACATCTCGTTGAAGATCTCGTCGGCGTCGAGCGGTTCGCCACCGTATGCCTCGATGATGCGGTTTGCGTCTTCGAGGTTCCGCTCGATACGCGAGCGGAGCACGTTCGGCACGAGCGCGTCTGCCGTGCGAATGCCGCGGCGCCCCGCTTTGTCTTCGTAAGCCGGGCCGATGCCGCGCAGCGTGGTGCCGACTTTCTCGTTTCCGAGACGCTCTTCGCTCGTGTGGTCCAGCGCGCGGTGGTAAGGGAAAATCAGGTGCGCGCGCGAGCTGATCTTCACGCGTTCGGGAGAGACTTCGACGCCTTGTTGCGTCAGGCGATCGGCTTCGACGAAGAAGGCCTTCGGATCGATGACCATGCCGTTGCCGAGCACGCACGTCTTGCCGCGATGCACGATGCCTGACGGTAGCAGGTGCAGTACGAACGACTGATCGCCAACTTGCACCGAGTGGCCGGCGTTGTGACCGCCCTGGTAACGCGTAACGATTTCAAACTGCTCAGCGAGCAGATCGACGATCTTACCTTTGCCTTCATCGCCCCATTGGGCGCCGATAACTACGACAACTTTTGACATGGATCTAAGAGGTGATTAGCTCGCCTTCTCGAGTCTGACTGGCTTTTCGATAAAGTAGTAACTACAGGTTCCGCGAACTTCCTGGATGTCGCGCGGTTCGATGGGAAAGAGGCGACACGAGTTGGGGCGGTTTTCGTAAATGCCGCAGAGGGAGGTGCCGTCGCCGTTTTTCTTCAGAAACGGACATTTGAAAACGAGCTCGCAGCATGCGCCGCAACGGTTGCATTCGCCGCGACGCAGGGCGAGCGCGGCGATGGTTTCTTCTTTGCGGAAGTTGGTAATGACGAAGCGGCGCAATTTGCCCTGGGCCTGGCGCGCGCGAAGTTTTGCGCCGGCGACCTGGCGTGTGCGAATACGCCGGGCGGCGAGACGCATTTCAAAAGGGAGAGATTTGCGAGCCGTTTTCATCAATCAGTCGCGTTAGCCAACGCTTTCAGCGTTTCAAAACTCCTTTGTTACCCGGCCCCAGGGTTGAAGCAACCCTGGGCTGAAATTAGCGAACGCCTTCGGCGTTAAGAACCCGGGTTGTTAGCGAACGCCTTCCCCGCAAGGCAGATCAATGTTGCGCCAGGTCCTGGTACAGCTCGAGATACTTCTTTGCCGCCGCCGTCCAGGAGTTGTCTACCAGCATCCCATTGCGTTGGAGCTTTTGCCAATCGTCAGGCCGCGAGTAAAAGTAAAGGGCTTCGCGTATTTTTTCAAGTAAAGCCCCTGCTTCATACGGTCCAAACTTGAATCCAGTTCCCGTCCCGGCGCGCGGATCAAACTGCTGAACCGTGTCGTCGAGCCCGCCCGTCGCACGTACAATCGGCACCGTGCCGTAACGCATGCTGTACATCTGATTCAAACCACACGGTTCGTACAAGGACGGCATCAGAAACATGTCCGCGCCGGCTTCGATCTGGTGGGCCAACGGCTCACCCGCGAAGCCTTTGTAAATTCCGACTTGCTTCGGCGCGACATCGTGCCAGCGTTGCAGAAAATCTTCGTACTCCTTCGCACCCGCTCCCAGCGCGATGAAAAACGCGCCCGACCGCAGAATCGAATCAGCAATCAGCCGGATCAGGTCGTAACCCTTCTGCCCAACGAGCCGCGAAATGATCGCCAGCACGGGCCGATCAGCTTCCTCCGGCAAACCAAAACGACGCAGCAGATCGATCTTGCACTCGCGCTTGCCGGACAGATCGTCCGCGGAAAAGTGAGCGGCGATGTGCGGATCCGTTTCCGGATTCCAAATTTCGTAATCCACGCCGTTCGTGATTCCGACCAAACGGTCGCGACGCGCCCGCAACAGCCAATCAAGCCCATGACCCTGTTCGCGCGTTTGAATCTCCTGCGCATAACGCGGACTCACGGTCGACAGCGCATCGGCTGCGATAATTCCGGCTTTCAGAGCAGACGCAGCCCGATCGAGCATGAAGTCCTCGCGATCAGGCGAATCACCAAACCCGAGCCACCACAGATCGCCGGCATCAAACAGTCCCTGATACCCGACGTTGTGCAGCGAAAATAGCGTCTTCGTGTTTTCGAAGAACTTATCGTAACGCCGTCGCGCGCGCAGCTCGGCAACTGCAAAACCAGACGGCCAGTCGTTACCATGGACCACGTCCGGCTGCCAGTCGAGATGCTTAGTCAGCGCCAGCGCCGCGCGCGAAAAGAAAGCGAAGCGAATGTGGTCGTCCTGGTAGCCGTAGATGTTCGGCCGGGCGAAGAACTCCGGCGCCTGCACGAGATAAGTCGGAGCGCCGCCGGCCTTGCTGCAAAGAAAGCGCACCGAGTGCACGCGCCCACGCCACTCGACCGAAACGTCTTCAATGATCTCGTCGTTCAACAAACGCCGATCGATCTGATCGTAGAGCGGAAGTATCAGGCGGGCATCGACGTCGTGTTCCCGCAATGCCTTCGGCAGCGCACCCGAGACGTCAGCCAGCCCGCCGGTCTTGGCGAAAGGCATAGCTTCAGAGCTGAGGATTGCAATCCGCATTGTGAAGGGAGATAGCCACAAAGAGGCACAAAAAGCACAAGAATGATTTAAGAAACCATTTGTGCCTCTTGTGCCTCTTTGTGGCTTGACTTAGCTCTGCATCGACGCGAGAAACTCGGCGTTCGACTTGGTCTTCTCCAATCGCTCGAGCACGACTTCCATCTGCTCGACGGGCGACAGCGGGTTCAACACACGCCTCATCACCCAAATACGATTGAGGTCTTCCTTGCTGATAAGCAGCTCTTCTTTACGCGTTCCCGAACGCTGTAGGTCGATGGCCGGGAACAGTCGCTTGTCGCTTAAACGCCGGTCGAGGTGAATTTCGGAGTTACCGGTGCCTTTGAACTCTTCGAAGATCACGTCGTCCATGCGCGAACCGGTATCGATCAGCGCGGTGGCGATGATGGTCAGCGATCCACCTTCTTCGATGTTACGCGCGGCGCCGAAGAAGCGCTTCGGACGCTGCAACGCGTTGGAATCGATACCGCCCGAGAGGATCTTGCCGCTCGGCGGCACGACTGCGTTGTGCGCGCGCGCCAGGCGCGTGATCGAGTCGAGCAGAATCACGACGTCGCGTTTGTGTTCGACGAGTCGCTTGGCTTTTTCGATCACCATGTCGGCGACCTGAACGTGACGTGTCGGCGGTTCGTCAAACGTTTACGAGATGACTTCGCCGTTAACGGACCGCTGCATGTCGGTGACTTCTTCAGGTCGCTCGTCGATGAGCAGCACGATCAAAGTAGTTTCGGGATGGTTCTGCGTCACCGAGTTGGCGATGGTTTGCAGCAGCATCGTCTTACCGGTGCGTGGCGGCGCGACGA
>DASUOZ010000352.1:0-4017 GCA_036276375.1 Pyrinomonadaceae bacterium
ACGCGAGCTTAAAGACGAATTTCTCCGAGCCGACTGCCTGTCCGTTGGGAATGTAAACGTTGACGATGTCGATGCCGTTGAAGTTGGTGGTGATTAGGCGCGACTGTGCGTCACCGTCGTCGTTCGGAAAGCCGCGATGAATCGCCTCACACGCTCCGCGTGTGAGAATGGCGACGCCGTTGTACGACTGCTGGCCAAAACTCAAACACTGGTAACCACGTTCCTGAAAAACTTCCAGCGGCACTTTGTCGTCCGTGCACTTCGTCTCCTGCATGCACAAGACGTCGGGCTTCACGTCGTCGAGCCAGCGCATCAGGCTCGGCATACGCGCGAGAATCGAATTTACGTTCCAGGTCGCGATTAACATGGGCCACAGATAAACACAGACTTACACCGACAGGAGTAAACCGCTTAACAAAGCGCCGCGGCGAGCGATGTCGTCGACTTCAATATGCTCGTGAACGGCGTGTGCGCCGTCGCCGCTGATGCCGAGACCGTCGAGCACTGGAATGCCCAGCGCGGCGATAAAGTTTCCGTCAGACGCGCCACCGACCTGCGCTTCGCCAAGCTCAAAACCAACAAACGCTGAAACACTGCGGGCTTTTTCAAACAGCTCAACCACTGCCGCCGTTCGTTCCAGCGGTGGGCGATTGATACCGCCGGACACGAAAACGTTTGTACGTTCATCGATCGGCCGCAGCGTGGAAAAAAGCCGTTCGATCTCGCGCGACTCCGCTTCCGTCGAGAAGCGCACGTCGATCTCGCCTTCAGCGTGCGCCGGTACCACATTCGCACGCGTGCCGCCGCGGACGACTCCCACATTCAACGTAATTCCCGAACCCGAAAGATTGATGGCCTGAAGACGTTCCGTTTGCCGCGCCAATTCGAGAACCGCGCTCGCGCCTTTTTCCGGTTCCAGTCCCGCGTGCGCGGCTTTGCCTTCCACCTTAATCGCGTAAATCCCGGTTCCCTTGCGCCCGGTCTTGACGCGGCCGCCGGAGGCCGGCGGTTCCAACACAAACGCGCAACGCGTGTACTGCTCTTTCGCCAGTCGCTCAATCAACGGCCATCCGGACGCGCTGCCGACCTCCTCATCGCACGTCAGCACCACGGTGACAGCAAACTGCGGCTTCGAATTTAACTCGCACAACGTGCGCAACATCTCGATCACGAGCGCGCAATTCGCCTTCATATCAAACACGCCCGGCCCGTACGCTTTGTCGCCATCCTTTCTCCAGGGACGCAACGCGAGCGAGCCTCGCGAGTGCACTGTATCCGTGTGGCCCACAATCAATATCTGCCCGGCGTTGTTCTGCTGCTGGAAGGCCTTGATAACAAGGTGTTGCCCAAAACCCGGTGCGTCGACCCGCTCTACCGCATCGACGCACGTCACACTTCGCGCCGCATCAGCGAGCAGATCAACCACCGCACGACTTCCGTCCTCATCACCTGAAGGCGACTCGGCTTCCACCAGCGCGCGCATGAACGACTCGATCTCCGGCTGCCTCGTCTGGAACCGTTCGAGAATCTGATTCGCGAGCGGCGCGGAAATGAGTTCGGAACTAAGTTGGCTCGTCATACAGTGATAGTTTGTTTGCGCACCGTGACAGCATCGACGCGCTGGAGATTAACGTTGAAGCCGATGCCCGGCGCGTCCGGCACGGTAATGGTGCCTTTCGCACTCACCGTTACCGGCGGCTCGATGATGTCTTCTTCCCAGTAACGCGCGCTCGCCGACACGTCGCCCGGCAAGCTGAAACCGGCCAGCGTAGACATCGCGATGTTGTGAGCGCGGCCGATTCCCGACTCCAACATGCCGCCACACCAAACCGGAATGTTGTTCTCACGCGCGACCTGCTCGACGAGTTTCGCCTGCGTGTGTCCGCCAATGCGTCCGAGTTTCACGTTTATGATCCGGCAGGAGCCCATCGCGATCGCGTGTGTCGCGTCTTCGGGGGTACGAATCGATTCGTCCAAACAAACAGCAGTCTGAATCTGGTGCTGCAAGCGCGCGTGATCGAAGAGATCGTCGTGGGCCAGCGGCTGTTCGAGCATCATCAGGTTAAAGCGCTCGAGCTCCTTGAACAGCGGAATGTCGGCGAGCGTGTAGGCGGAGTTCGCGTCGCCCATCAAGCGGATGTGCGGAAATTCTTTGCGCACGCGTGCGACGATGCCCACGTCCCAGCCCGGCTTGATCTTGATCTTGATTCTTTGGTAACCGGCATCAACTTCGCGACGAATCTTCTCGAGCAGAATCTCAGGCGTGTCCTGGATGCCGATCGAAACGCCTGACGCGATCTCACTGCGTATGCCGCCGAGATGTTTCCACAACGGCACGCCGAGTTTCTTCGCTTCGAGGTCCCAGCACGCCGTTTCGATCGTGGCTTTCGCCATGCGGTGACCGCGCACCGGCTTCATTAGTGCAAACACGTCCGCGGCGCTGTCGACGCGTTTGCCGGCGACCATTGGACCAAGAAACTCGCGCAGCGTTTCCCAGGCGCTATCGGTCCACTCGTCACTGTAAAACGGCCCTTCGCCGGCAGTGCACTCGCCCCAACCCTCGGCGCCGTCCGTGTCTCTCACAAGCGCGAGCACAATGCGCCGCTCAGTGGTGCGGCCGAAGCTAGTTTCGAAGAAGTGGATCAGCGGCAGGCGAATTTCGAGCAGTTCAATCGACTGGATAATCAATGGCGACCGTTGTTCCTCCGATGCAGCATTATGCCTGTCCGGAGCGCAGTTGTCAGCCTGCTGCTGAAGGCGGTGTTAACAGTCAAAGAAATCTTTGCGCGGCGAGCGGAGACCGTAGTTTTGCGGCTTGACCCACCCCTGTAGAACTGGTAAAAGGCACGCACCATTTTCAGTGCCCTACCGGCCTCACAGTACCTCCGGTATTCCTCGCAAATAACGTGCGGAGTTTGTCTAATTTTTGTTTCTCAAAGGAAGATACGTATGCGTCTGATTCGCCCCCTTCACTCGCGCCTGCTGTTGGCGTTGTGCGCTTTTGCTTTTTCCGTAATCGTCTTTTCTTTCATCACCTCGCCTTCTTCCGCTCTTACAAACAACGGAAGCATTACGACGTTAGAGTCGCCTCTAACGGAAAACTTTGACACGCTCGCGACGGCCGGAACGGCCAACGCGTGGTCGGATAATTCGACGATTGGTGGGCTGTACGCGCAGTTCGTGGCGGTCGGCACTAATCCGACGACCTACCGCGCCAGCGGCGGCACTGATACGACAGGCGCCATCTACAGCTTTGGTACAACCGCGGAACGCGCCTTCGGCTCAATCGGCTCGAACACCACGGGCGACATCTACTACGGCTTCAAACTTACAAACAACACCGGCACGACCATTACCTCGCTCGACGTTGCTTACGTCGGCGAGCAGTGGCGGAACGGCGGTAACACGACCGCCCAACAACTGGATTTCCAATATCAGGTTGTGGCTCCGGGCACGATCACCGACGCCAACATGCCCACGTCAGGGTGGCTTGATTTCAACGCACTCGACTTCGTCGGCCCGGTTGTCGGTTCAACGGCAGGCGCGTTGAACGGTAACGACCCAGCGAACCGCGTCGCGAAGTCAGACACGATCATCGTTACGGTGAACGCCGGACAGGAAATCTGGATTCGTTGGAAAGACACGAACGACGCAGGAACCGATCACGGCCTGGCCATTGATGATGTATCAGTGACCGCACACGGCGGCGGCGAGCTGAATATCTCAGTCGGCGATGCAACCGTCACCGAAGGCAACAGCGGCACTGTAACAGCGAGCTTCACCGTCAGCTTGTCGGCACCTGCGCCTGCGGGCGGCGTCACGTTTGACATCGCAACGCAAGACAATACTGCAACGACAGCGGACAACGACTACGTTGCCAACAGTTTGACGGGTCAAACCATACCTGAAAACGCGACTTCCTACACTTTCGACGTTCTTGTTAACGGCGACACTGCGTTTGAACCGAACGAAACCTTCTTCGTCAACATTACCAATGTCACGGGAGCGAACGTCATT
>DASUOZ010000353.1:0-8335 GCA_036276375.1 Pyrinomonadaceae bacterium
CGACTTACTCGATCTCATCAAAAGCGATACGCCAAATACGGAGGTCATCGTGATGACGGCGCACGGCACGCTCGACATCACCATCGAAGCCATCAAGCGCGGCGCGTTCTACTACATTGAAAAGCCTTTCACACCGCAGCAGGTGACGGCGCTGATCGAACGCGCGTTGCAATTCGAAGCCATCAAGCGCGAGAACCGTACGCTGAAGAGCGCGCTGGTGCTCGACGGCGACGATTTCGGAATCATCGGCCGCGATCCCAAAATGCAGCAGATACACGCCGTAATCCGCACCGCCGCGCCGTCTGATGCCTCGGTGCTGATTGAAGGCGAATCGGGAACCGGCAAGGAGTTGATTGCCTCGGCGTTTCACTTTCAAAGCCCGCGCGCGGAGTTTCCGCTCACGCGCATCAACTGCGCCGCAATACCGCATGAACTGATCGAATCGGAGTTGTTTGGTTATCGAAAAGGCGCATTCACCGGCGCCGATCGCGATAAGCGCGGACTAATCGAAGCGACCGCCGGCGGCACGTTGCTGCTGGACGAGATCGCCGAGATGCCCATCCACCTGCAAACCAAGTTGCTGCGCGTGTTGCAGGAACGAAAACTCCGTCGCCTCGGCGACGAACAGGAGATCAGCGTCGATTTCCGGCTCGTCTCGTCGACCAATCGCGACACGGCACAGATGATTCGCGAGGGCGCGCTCCGCAAAGATCTCTACTTTCGCATCAGCACGATCAAGGTCAAATCACCGCCCTTGCGTGAACGTCTGGACGACGTGCCCCTGCTTGCCAACCGTTTCCTCGGACACTACTCAGAAAAGTACAAGAAGCGCATTCGCGAGATTTCGTCGCCGGCGTTTGCCCTGTTGATGCGTTACGACTGGCCCGGAAACGTGCGTGAGCTCGAAAGCGTCATCGAGCACGCGGTTCTCTTCGCGACTGAAGACAAGTTGACGCCCGACGCTTTGCCCGAAGAACTCCACAGCGGTCAGTCCGGCGATTTTCGCTGCGTCATTCCACCGTATTTCACGATGGAAGAGATCGAACGCGAGGCGATCGCGCAGACACTCGAACGAACAGGCGGCAACGTTAAAAGGACGGCGGAGATTCTCAGGTACCACCGGCCCCGGCTCTATCGAAAAATGAAGAGCTTTGGTTTGCGTGGCGGCGCCGAGGCTGATTAAACCTCCGTGTTCCACGGTGGAACACCTGACCTTCAAGACAACCCAACTCGGAACACTCAAGCCAATCCAAAGATCACACAGTTCGGTTTATCGAATCTGCGTAATCTGTGGATTACGCATGAGGGCACAACGTTTGCTCAACAACGCCCTGACTCGACAGATGAACCTCCGATGAAACCTCGCCACCTGACTGACTAGGTTCGCGCGGCCCAAAAACTCAAAAACACACCGAGCTTTCATTTGTTGAAGTCTGCGCTGACCAACGCGCGGAACTTCACTGATTCGATGAGGGAAACTTTATGAATATCAGAAAAGCTTTGCGTCAGTGGCGATCGCTCTGCTGCGCCGGAGTCGTGGCGCTGATCGCGGCGTCCGGCGCTCACGCGCAAACCCCGCCACCGACTACCTGCGAGCGGACGGTTAAGGCTGATGTGGTCGCCCTGGACCAGGCCTTAATCTACAACCGCCTGGGCGTAATCAACCCCGCGGGAATGATCTATGCGCTGAAGCGCGACGTCGTCGCGATCGACCCTTCCAAGGGTCTGGTTGCCGGCAACGTTCAACTGCGTCCCGGCAAACGCCCGCGCCCGATCGCTCTGCGCATGAACGTGGGAGATTGTCTCCAGGTCAACTTTACAAATCTATTAGCGCCTGACCCCGCGGACGTTAATTCATTTGCTGCCAACAACGCGCCCGCTACGCGTACCGCGTCGGCGCACATCATGGGATTGAGTCTGGTCGGCTCGATTCAATCTGATGGCTCAAACGTCGGACAGAACCAGAGCAGTCTGGTGGCGCCGGGCAATTCGGCGACGTACACGTACCTCGGACAACGCGAGGGAAGTCACCTGCTCTACTCGACGGCCGCAACGACCGGCGGTGAGGGCGACGGCGGCTCGCTCGCGATGGGTCTCTTCGGTTCCGTCAACGTCCAGGTCAAAACCGCTGAGTGGTATCGCTCGCAGTTGACGGCTGAAGAGCTGGCGATGGCGACGGCGAAGAACACGGATGGAACGCCGAAGAAGACCGCGGCCGGACATCCGATCGTCAACTACGACGCGGTCTATCCAACGGGCCATGCCCGAGAAGGCCAACCGATCCTGAAGATGCTCGATGCCAACAACAACATCGTGCACTCGGACCTGAACGCCGTTATCACCGGTCCTAACAAGGGCCGTTTTCCGGCGGGCACTTACCGCCCCAACGCCGTGGAACCTGATCGCGATCAGCCGTTCCGCGAATTCACCGTCGTCTATCACGACGAGATCAAAGCAATCCAGGCGTTTCCGCAGTTTGAAGACCCGGTTCTTTCGCACACGCTTTACAGCGTCAAAGACGGGTTCGCCATCAACTACGGCACCGGCGGCATCGGCGCGGAAATTCTCGCCAACCGGCTCGGCGTCGGCCCGATGGCCAACTGCACGGAATGTAAGTATGAAGACTTCTTCCTGTCGGCGTGGGCCGTCGGTGACCCGGCGATGATCGTCGATGTCCCTGCTAACGCGACCGACGGCAGTGGCAATTTGATCCAGGGTGCGAAAGCGACGAAGGCCCTTTTCCCCGATGATCCTTCGAACGTGCACCACAGCTATCTGAACGATCACGTGAAGATGCGCGTGGTCCATGCTGGGCCGAAAGAGCATCACATCCACCACTTGCACGCGCACCAGTGGTTGAATACTCCCGACAGCGACAACTCCAGCTACCTCGATAGCCAGGCATTAGGCCCGGGCTATTCGTTTACTACCGAGATCGCGCACGGTGGTTCCGGCAATCGCAACAAGACGCCGGGCGACTCGATCTTCCACTGCCACTTCTACCCGCACTTCGCCCAGGGAATGTGGGAGATGTGGCGCTCGCACGACGTTTTCGAAGAAGGCACACAACTCGACGGCGATGGCCGTCCCGTGAACGGCTCGCGTGCTCTGCCTGACGGCGAGATCGCGGACGGCACTCCGATCCCGGCGCTCGTTCCACTGCCGACGATCGCGATGCCGCCGATGCCGACCGCGGAATTCAAGGGTTATCCCTTCTACGTTCCGGGCGTTGCCGGACACCGTCCGCCACACCCGCCACTCGACACGATTGACGATGGTGGTTTGCCGCGTCACATCATCCTCGGCGGCGAAGCCGAGAGCGTCGAGACACGTCTCGATTTCAGCAAGGAAATCCTGGTCGCGGAAGCGAAGGCGCTGCCGGAAACAGGAACACCCGAAGAGATCGCGGCGATGAACTTCCACGCACAAAAACAGGTGGCGACGTTCCGTCCTGACGGTACGGCCGCCAACTTCACGTTGAACGGTCTGCCGGCGCAACCGGGAGCGCCGTTTGCCGATCCCTGCCGCGACGACGCCGGCAATGCCGTCGGTCGTCCGCGTTTATACAAGGCCGCTGCAATTCAGCTCGATCTGAAACTGAACAAAGCCGGCTGGCACTTCCCGCAGTCGCGCATTCTGGCGCTGTGGGGCGACGTCGGTCCAACACTGGCGGGCACGCGGCCACCCGAGCCGTTGTTCTTCCGCGCTAACACAAACGACTGTATTACGTTCCAGCACACAAACCTGACACCGCACGTCTACGAGCTCGACGACTTCCAGGTGCGCACGCCGACCGACATCATGGGCCAGCACATCCACCTCGTGAAGTTTGACGTGACGTCTTCAGACGGCGCGGGTAATGGTTTCAACTACGAAGACGGCACGTTTGCACCGGGTGAAGTGCTCGAGCGCATTCATGCCATTAACGCCGCGGGCGGTTTGCAGGCTTTCAACAGCACGGCGAAGACTCAGCTTGAAGCCAAGCCGCATCCATTTTTCGGCACGGTCGGCGCGCAAACAACCGTGCAGCGCTGGTTCGCTGACCCGACCCTGAATTTGGCGGGCAAGGACCGCACGCTCGGCACGGTCTTTTCGCACGATCACTTTGGACCATCAACGCACCAGCAGGCCGGTCTTTATTCCGGTCTCGTGACGGAGCCTGAAAACTCCGTTTGGAAACACAACGAAACCGGCCAGGTTTTGGGCGGTCGCTTTGACGGTGGTCCAACCACCTGGCAGGCGGTCATTCAAACGTCGAACGTGGCGGACAGCTATCGCGAGTTTATGCTCGAGTTCGCCGATTACACGCTTGCTTACAAAGCGGGTGGCGGCGTCAACGGCGCTGGTCAGCCGGTGCCCGATCCGGAGAACGTTATCAACCCGCCGGTGAGAGACGAGGCTGCTCTGCCGATCAACATCAAGAAGGCTGATCAGTGCCCGGGTGGCGTTCCGCTGCCGTGTCCTGAAGCCGTCTCTGCTGCTGATCCCGGCACGATGTCGGTCAACTATCGCAACGAGCCTGTCGCACTGCGTGCGCAGGATCCTGCAAACAACCAACAAGCTGCGGGTGACGCAGGTGACCTGTCTAATGTTTATCGGTCCGACGTGACCCGTGCTAACGCGGCGTTGAACTCGCAACCGAACTTCTATCCAGACCTGACAGGCGGTCTGCAAGGTGGTGATCCGTTCACGCCGATGATGCGCGCCTACGAGGCTGACAAGGTGCAGGTTCGCATTCTTGTCGGTGCTCACGAAGAAAGTCATAACTTCAACATCCACGGCCAGAAGTGGCTCTTCGAGCGCACCGATCCGAATTCGGGTTACCGCAATTCGCAGGCGATGGGCATCTCCGAGCACTTCGAGTTCGAACTGCCGGGTATTGCTGCGATCAAGGGCAGCACCCCGTTCGTTGATTACCTGTACCAGCCGGGCGGCTCCGTGGATAACCAGTGGAACGGCACCTGGGGTCTGTTGCGCGCGTACCGTGGCGCTGCGGGTCTCCAGCCCGATCTTCAACTGCTACCAAACAACCCGACCGGTTCGGCGAAGGCTGCCACAAACAAGAAAGAGTTCAACGGCACCTGTCCGGCAGCGGCGCCAAGCCGCAAGTTCAGCGTAACGGCCGTGACCGCGCAAAATGCGCTGCCTGGCGGGACGCTCGTTTACAACAACCGGAGTAACCAAGGCGGCATACTGCATGACCCAACGGCCATTCTGTATGTCCGCACGAACGACATCGACGCGGGAACCGGCAAGCTCAAGGCAAACGTGCCGATCGAGCCGCTTGTGCTGAGAGCCAATGCCGGCGACTGCATTGAAGTGACGCTGTTCAATAAACTGCCCACTAACGTTCCCGATCTTCCCGGCTGGAACACCCTGCCGATGATCATCGAGAACTTCAACGCGAACCAGGTGAAACCGTCCAATCAGGTCGGACTGCACCCGCAACTCGTGGCCTACGATGTGGTCTCGAGTGACGGCGCCAACGTCGGCTTCAACGTGGTCGGCAATCCTGAATCGTACACACCCGATGGTCGCCAGACTGCGAAGCCCGGCGAGTCAGTTAAGTACAAGTGGTACGCGGGTGACATCCGCATGAACGGCACGATGAAGGTTGCGACGCCGATTGAGTTTGGCGCGACCAACCTGATCTCGTCAGACCCGATCAAGCACTCGAACAAGGGTGCGATCGGTTCACTCATCATCGAACCGCAGGGCGCCACTTGGATTGAAGATGCAAACTCGCGCGCGCAGGCAACCGTCACGAAGACTGACGGCACCTCGTTCCGTGAATTCGTGCTTCAGTTCCAGACTGACATCAATCTGCGTCGCGGCGATTTGCAGGGCGATGCGGCTGCGGTGCCGAACGTGGCGCGTGAAGAGGATCCGGAAGACTCCGGTCAGAAGGCCCTCAACTATCGCGCTGAGCCGATGTGGAAACGGTTGGGCTACGAGCCTGATCTTCCGCTCGAGCAAACTCGCGCGTTCGACTACACCGACTCGCTGTCCAACACACAGGTTGGCGGCGATCCTGTGACTCCTGTGTTCACGGCCAAGGCCGGAACGCCTGTTCGCTTCCGCGTGCTCAATTCAAATGGTCACGCGCGCAACAACGTGTTCCAGGTTCACGGTCACATCTGGCAGCAGGAGCCATACATCAACAACTCGACCCAGATTGGCGACAATCCACTCTCCGAGTGGAAAGGAGCTCAGCAGGGTCATGGCGCGTCGAATCACCTGGATGCAGTTCCGGTGAACGGCGCGGGCGGCGCACGCGGCGTGACGGGTGATTATCTCTACCGCACGCAGTCGTCCTTCCAGTTCGACAACGGACTGTGGGGCATCTTCCGCGTGACTCCGTAAGTTAAGCCACTGAGAACACGGATGAACACAGACAGAAATCAGTCCGTGTCATCCGTGTTCGTCTGTGGCTCAGAACTGCCGATCGTGTTCCACCATGGAACACGTTCTTTGCAGGGATTCAGACATGTAGTGGTTTTTTCGACAGGCACGGTCATTGCTAATTCAATCACTACCCGATGAAATCAACCCAAAGGAAACGATGAAAACAACGATGAAGAAAAAATCATTCGCCGCTATCTTGTGTGCACTCGCTCTCTTCGTGGCAGCACCAATCGCTCACGCTACAACGGTCACCGAAGTGCAATCGATGATCACCCAACTCAAAAACAAAGTTCAGATTATTTCTATTACGGGTAAAAACGCCGAACTGAAAGATCGTCCCGGCTTGCTGGGTCAACTCGACGGTGTTGCGTTGACACTCGATCAGGGCAAGTTCTGCAACTCGGTTACGAAGGTCAGAGACTTCCAGAAGAAGGTCAACGACATGATCTCTGCCAGGAAACTCAATCAGGACCCGACTCTCGGGCCGACCGGGCAGGAACTTATCGCTGACGGCGATGCGATCATTGCGGCTCTTAATGAACTGCAATCGCAAGGCTCCGGAAACGCCTGCGGCAACTAAGATCCTCGTCAACTCGCAATAATTTAACTCGCATTCTTTAACTTCGGTTTTCCCCTGTAAGGTCGCTGGCCTGTTCCCTCGCTTAGGTGAACAGGCCAACGATCGACCAGTTGAGGTGTATAGCGATGAACAGTTCTCACTCGGTTTCCCCACTATCAACCCAGACGTATCAGACCACCGATCTGACGCTCAGCAGCTTTCTGCGCTGCCGTGGCTTTCAGATCGAAAACATCAGACAGAACAACGGGCGCACGCTTTTCATTTTTAAGGAGTCGCCGGAACTGCGGCTCGCGATTATCGAATACGCGAACGACGCCGTCGTCGCGGTGCGCTCCTTTTGCAGCACGATGCGTGACCTGAAGGCGATCACGCGTGTGTTCATTTTCTTCTTCGCCGCGGCCCTAAGCGCGAACACTGCGTTGGCCCAACAGAAGCCCGCGACGCAGAAGATCGAACGCGGTGGCGTTGAGGTCGAGTTCACGATTGAACCCGTAAAGGAAACGACTCAGCAATCGACGAACGCCGCCGAGGTGATGGAGGCGAAGGAGGCTGTTGTTCGTTTCAAGATCCACGACAAGGCGACGAAGACGCCGCTTTCGGGCGTGAAGCCGGCCGTATGGTTGTCACAACGAGACGGCGAAACGAACGAACAGCAATGCAAGGACAAGGTGCAGTCGTTTCTGCAGGGCAGTCTGCGTTCGCGTCCCGACGTGGACCTGAATGCCTACTACCTGCTCGCGCTTAATCAAGAGGCGAATATTTCCGTCATCGATCCACTGCTTGGCTTTGGCACGAGCAAACTCCTGACGCTCGTGATGCTGAAGAGCCCGGGAGAAGACTGGGTGCAGCAGACCAGCGACGACAAGCTGTTCGTCAGCATGCCGGCCGCCAATCAGGTCGCCGTCGTCGACACGCGTACGTGGAAAGTCGTCGCTAACATCGATACGGGCCTGAAGCCGGCGCGTGTTCGTTTGCAACCGGACCAGAGATATCTGTGGGTCGGTAACGACGGCGCCGCCGGTAACGGCGCTGCGTCCGGCCAGCCGAGCGGCGTTACGATCATTGATACCGCCACGCTGAAAGTCGCCGGTCAGGTGACCACGGGAAACGGCCATCACGAGCTCGAATTCAGCAGTGATAACCGCTTTGCATTCGTCACCAACGAAGCCGACGGCACGGTCTCCGTCATCGATATTCCGAAACTCGCGAAGATCAAAGACCTGAAAACGGGCGCGGCAGCGACCTCGATGGCTTTCTCAACCCTCGGCAACGCGCTTTATGTGGTGAACGAGGCTGATGGAGCGATTACTGCTGTAGATGTGCGCAGCCTGGAGACCGAGACGCGAATGC
>DASUOZ010000354.1:0-3066 GCA_036276375.1 Pyrinomonadaceae bacterium
ACGCGCGCATTCGGATTAGGCAGTTGCCAAGCATCTCGATCGACAAGCGTCCGACGATTCTCAACTTTCTGAAGAAGCTGCCGGTCTACTATTCGTTCAGCGGCGCCGCGGAAGGCGTCAGCCGTAAAGAGACGGTGGAAGACCTCGTGTTGTTTGTGAACGAGGTCGCCGGCAATCCCATCATCACGCCGTCGATCGTGCAGCGGCTCGACCTGCATCCGCGTTTTGAACTGCCGCTGCATTTTGCCGGTTGGTCCATCACCAGTTCCGGCGCGGGCCGCGTCACCTTTTACTCAAACTCACTCGATCCGGCGAATCGCGACGTGCTCAGCCGCAACCTCACGCGCTCCTACGGCGAGTTTGAGCTCGACGTCCGCCCACCTGCTTTTGCAAAGGATTTCCGTCGCGGCGACAAGAGCTTCTGGTTTCGCCA
Source organism: Pyrinomonadaceae bacterium (assembly GCA_036276375.1). Taxonomy (GTDB): domain Bacteria; phylum Acidobacteriota; class Blastocatellia; order Pyrinomonadales; family Pyrinomonadaceae; genus PSRF01. The sequence continues at coordinate 434 of DASUOZ010000354.1, forward strand.
CGTGATCGAACCTTACGTTCTCTACCGCAAAGTCTCAGGCGTTAATAACTTCGACCGCATCATTCGCTTCGACTACGTCGACGCGATCGCCGACACAAACGAAATCGAGTTTGGCGTCGCGAATCGTTTCTTCACCCGCCGCTCGACCGAGAACGTGAGCGACGTGCGGGTAACGGAAATTTCCGGACGCGAGCGGCCGTTGCTTTCCAGCCAGCCGTACGAAGCGCTGACGATCACGATCCGCGGCAAGTACTTTTTCGATCCGTTTTTCGGTGGCGCACTCGTTCCCGGTCAACGCAACCAGTTTTATCCCATCAACACTCTCTCCGGTTTTGTTTACGGCGGCGTCCCGCGACGTTTCTCGCCGATCAACGTGGACGCGCGCTATCGTCCGCGGAACAATATGTTTGTCGACGTGCGATCGGATATCGACACGCGCGGCGGCGGCATGCGCTCGCTTTCCACAACCTTCGGCATTACGCGTTCGCTGGTTGAGATCTTTCAGAGTTTCTACTACACACGCGCGATTGAACTGGTCCCGAGCCTCGCGCGATTTGAAGACAGGCGCGGCCTTGGGCTCGAGGCGGGTACGTTGCGTGGCTCGCAGTGGAGCCCGTCGGTGTTTCTCGGCAATCGTGAACGCGGCCTATTTGGTGGTGCGTCGTTCTTTTTCGACTTCCAAAAGCGGCCCGGGCGCGGTGACAGTTCGTTGATCAACTCGACCGTGACGCTCGGCCACACGTGGGACTGCTGCGCCGTGACCGCGCAGTTTTCGTCGTGGAACGTGGGCCTGCGTAAAGAGAACCGGGTGGTCTTCAGCTTCCGTCTGAACGGCATCGGCAGCTTCGGCACCGAGCAGATCGGACAACGCTTCCGTTAAGTTTTCTGTCAAATTTGGCCGTCCTGTTATATATTCGTTTCCCCACGCCGCCTGAAACGGCACGAGACGCAATCCTTCATTTAGGTTCAAAGGATTTATGAGAATAGTAATAACGCTGCTGGCTTGCCTGGGCTTAATCACGTTTGGCTTACTCGAACTTCCCTCCGGTTCCCACGCATTTCAAAATCGTTCCGTACGGCGTTCGGTAAATAAAAAACGCACGCGCGCCGAATTCCAGCCAGGCGAGGTCCTGGTGCGCTATCGCAGCGAGTCGATGGCCAGAGCCCGAACGGGACGAAACGTTGTCGCCGCTCCGGACGGCGAGCTGGTCGCGACGCAGGTTGAGGATTTTGGCGCCGCTGAGGTCGTTCCGGGCCTGCGTCTCGTGCGCGTCGTGCCTGAGCAAACCCTTCAGGCGGTGGCGGCGCTGAGACGTCAACCCGACGTGCTTTACGCGGAGCCGAATTACATTCTGCACGCCGACGCACTGCCGAATGATACTTTCTTTAGCACCACCAACCAGTATGGACTGGCAAGGATCAACGCGCCGGCTGCCTGGGACATCACCAAGGGAAGTCCTAACGTCGTCGTGGCCGTTATCGATCAGGGCATCGATATCACGCACGAGGATCTCGCAGCCAACATCTGGACCAACCCGTCGCCCGGATCGCTCCAGGCTGAACTCGGCATCAGCGGCGATGTGAACGGTTACGACTTCAACGGCAACAGCGGTAATTTTTTCAGCGGCACTGATGATGAGCTGCACGCGACGCACGTCGCGGGAATCGCCGGCGCAACCGGCAACAACGGAATCGGAGTCACCGGCGTCAATTGGAACGTGAAATTGATGTCGTTGAAGTTCCTGGACGAATTCGGTAGCGGTAGCACTGCAAACGCGATCCGCGCCTGCATCTATGCCAAACGCATGCGCGAGTTGTGGGTCACGCAGGGGGGCACGAAGGGCGCGAACATTCGCGTCGTCAATGCGAGTTTCGGCGGCGACAAATTCACGCAAGCGTTTGTTGACGCCATCAACGGACTGAACACCGCGGGCATTCTGTTCGTCGCCTCCGCCGGCAACGTCGATAACGGCACCCTCCAGGCAAACAACGATCTCGTTCCGCACTATCCCTCGAGCTTCGACGCGCCAAACGTCATCGCCGTCGCCGCAACCGATAAAAACGACAACCTGACTAGTTTTTCACACTTTGGAAAAGGCAGCGTCGACATCGCCGCGCCCGGTTTTGAAATTCTCAGCACCACACCGCCGTGCACCGATCCCGGACCGTTTCCGGATTTTCCTTGCGAGCCAACGTTCCCGGAAGCATTTGGTGACAACACAGATACCTACAGTTTCCTCGACGGCACCTCGATGTCCGCGCCGTTCGTTTCCGGCGCGGCCGCACTGCTCTGGGCGCAGAATCCGAACCTGACTGTGCAACAAGTCAAGAGCCTGCTGTTATTCAACGGCGACGTTTTTCCCGGGCTTGTCGATAAAACAGTCACCGGCCGCCGCTTGAACGTAAAGAAGAGTTTGGATTCGTTAGCGGAGAACGACAGCACCGCGCCGGGCGCAGTCACTAATTTCCGCGTCGACTTCCGCAACAGCCGCACCTTCAATCTCAGTTGGACCGCGAGTGGCGACGATGCCGGGACGGGCACTGCGGCGCTTTATGAGTTGAGTTTTATCGACGGTGGTTCCGGCGCTGTCATTCCGTTGCGCGGGATCTTACCGGCCGCGCCGGGTACCGCA
>DASUOZ010000355.1:0-2091 GCA_036276375.1 Pyrinomonadaceae bacterium
GTATATCTCGACGGACTCGGAATAGTCGGTGAAAGTTCAACCGGCGGCCTTTCTTCTTCGCTTCTCATCGATATCGTTCACGCAGCACTCGCTGTGGTCCATCCGGAAGACCGAGTGCTCGCGATCATTCCCGACAAAACACGCGACGACAACACTGACTTTCTTTTTCCGGTAGCCGCGGAGTTTCTGGCGCGCCGTGGTGTTGCGGGTTTTGATGTGCTCGTTGCGCAAGGCACGCACCCGCCGATGTCCGAGGCGCAAAAGCTCGACAAGATCGGCGCCGCGAGTTTCGCCGGACAACTCTTCGATCATCGTTGGGACAAACCCGAAGAACTGATCACGCTGGGCGAGTTGAGCGCGGCAACAGTGCGAGAGCTTACGGGCGGCTTGATCGAGCAAGCAGTTCCCGTGAGCGCCAACAAGTTGCTGACAGCGGGCGTTTACGACGTAGTGGTGGTTTTTGGTGCGACTGTGCCGCACGAAGTCGCGGGCTTCGCGGGCGGCGCAAAGTATTTCTTTCCCGGCGTGGCGGGACCGGAGTTGACGCACACCACGCATTGGATCGGCGCCCTCGCCGGCATCGAAAACATCATTGGCGAAGTGGAAACGCCGACGCGCAAACTGATCGAAGCCGCCGCGGATCTGATTGCCGCGCGCGTGATCTCGATCAATTCAGTGGTCTCGCGCAAAGCAGACGGCGAATTGACCACTTACGCCTTATTCGGAGGCGAGATTCGCGAAGCGTTTCGGCGCGCGGCTGAAGTCAGCCGTCGAGTGCACATTCGCTACACGGGCCGGAAGTACAAGACGGTCGTTGCATTGCTCGATACTCATTACGACGAGATGTGGGTCGGCGGCAAGGCGAGTTACAAGCTGGGCGCGATCATTGAAGACGGCGGTGAGTTGATCGTCTACGCGCCGCACCTGACGAAGCTGTCCGAAACACACGGCGCGCTGATCGAGAAGTATGGGTACGCGCCGCTGGAAAGCGTGCGCGACATGCTCGGCGCCTCGCCTGAGCTGCGCGAAAATCTCTGCATCGCGGCGCACCTCGCTCACGTCGCTTACGCCGGCCGGACGGACGAACATGGCCGCGTCGTTCCCCGTTATCGCATCACGATGGCTACTGGTCTTGAGGAAGAAACTTGCAGGCGGGTCAATCTCGGTTACCTGGACCACCGTACGCTCGATCTCGAAACGCTTAGCTCGCAACCCGACACTCTCGTCGTCAAAGACGCCGGACGCGATCTCTACAAAGTTGAGCCATCCGCAGATTACGCAGAAACAAACTCTGTGTAATCTGTGGATGGCTTTAGGCTACTAACGCGGTTTCTTCGATTAGACTGCAGTTCGCTATGAACTCGTCGAGCTGGCCGCCGCCGAGCGGGGTCGAGAACAGGAAACCCTGTCCATTCTCGCATTCCAATTTCCGCAACAACCGCAACTGATCTTCAGTCTCGACGCCTTCCGCGACTACGTCCATGCCGAGGTTCTGGGCCAATGCGACGATCGTTCGCACGATCGCCAGGTTCTCCTCGTTTTCCATCATCTGCGTCACGAACGATCGATCGATCTTCAGAGTGTCGATGGGAAAGCGCTGGAGATAGCTCAGGCTCGAATAGCCGGTGCCGAAGTCGTCGATACTCAACTGCACGCCGAGATTGCGTAGTTGCGTAAGCAGTTTCACCGCGGCTTCGATGTTGTCGCTGAAGACTGATTCCGTGATCTCCAACTTGAGACAACGCGGCGGCAGATCAAACTCCTCGAGCAAGTGCGCGATATTCTCGACCAGGCCCGGCTCGTTGAACTGCTTCACCGACAAGTTGACGCTCACGAATAAAGGAGGTGAGGACGGGTACGTTTCCAGCCACTCGCGCGCCTGCCGGCACGCCGAGCGCAGCACAGTCTCGCCGATGTTCAGGATCAATCCGGTCTCCTCGGCGACTGGAATAAATTCTTTCGGGGGCACCAGACCGCACTCGGGATGGCGCCAGCGCACGAGCGCTTCGAAGCCGATCAGCGTGCGACTTCGGAGCGACACGATCGGTTGATAGTCGACAAAGAGCTCATCTCTTTCACACGTGCGGCGTA
>DASUOZ010000356.1:0-3202 GCA_036276375.1 Pyrinomonadaceae bacterium
CCATTCGCGACACGAGCTTCCTGATTCGCAGCGCTGACAAGTCGATTCTCGAAATAGCGCGGACATCGATTGCGGGCGTCGACGAGGAAGTGACCAAAGCCGCTTAAGCAACGATTTTGTGATGAAGAAAAAGAACCTCCTTTATCGCGTCATTATCATTCTCGTCGTCACGATTGTCGGCCTTTACCTCGTAATCGGTCCGCGCCGTCGTCCCACACTGAAGGATTTCACGTGGTCGGGAATCAAGGCCTCGCTCGCGTCGAACATCAAGCTCGGTCTTGACCTCCAGGGCGGCTCACACCTCGTGATGCGCGTGAAGACCGAAGAGTTTTTGAAGAGCCTGACGGAACAGAACTACGTGGCCGCGCAAAACGCAGCCAAAGATGCCGGGTACGAAATCAAAGGCGGCCAGGCAGATACCGCGAATGGCAATTACCGCATCGTTCTCGAACCGGCAGATTTTTCCAGGGCTGATGAAATACAGGATGCCGTCCAGAAAAAGGTCGAGTTAGGCGACACGTCCGTGTGGGCATACAACGCGTCCGGCAACCAGATGATCTGGAGCATGACGCAGGCGGCCCAACGCCTGCTTGCCGACAACGCGACCACGCAGGCGTTGACGATTATCGACAGTCGTATCAACGCTCTCGGCATCGCTGAGCCAACGCTGCAAACGCACGGCGCCCAGAGCTCGCACCAGATTCTGTTGCAAATGCCGGGCGTGCAGGATCCGGAACGCGTTAAGGATATTCTTCGCGGTCAATCGAAACTCGAACTGGTGCACGTCATCGGCCCGCCGAGCCCAGCCCCGGCGACGACGTATCCAACTGAAGCCGACGCGATTGCTTCGGTTGCGTCGAACGGCGTAATACCGCCGAATCGCAAAATTTTGCCGTACAGCGAGCGCATGGATCTCACGGCTGATAAGGATCCAAACCAACAGCGACCGAAGCAGTGGGTCGTAGTTGAAACACCGGCCATCATCGACGGCAGCGAGTTGCGAAATGCGTCGGCTGTCCCCAGCGCCGGTGGCCGGGCTGACGACTTCGAGATCAACTTCTCGCTCAAGAAATCCGGCGCCGACAAATTCGGCGCCTGGACGGGCGCGCACATCAACGAGTACATGGGCGTCGTGCTCAACAACGAAGTCAAATCGATCGCCTACATCAAGTCGCAGATCTTCGATGAGGGACAGATCACCGGCCGCTTCACGCAACAGTCAGCCGAAGATCTCGCGCTGACGCTGCGCTCAGGTGCGTTGCCGGCGCCGATTGAATATCTCGAAGAGCGCACCGTTGGACCAAGCCTCGGCGCCGACTCGATTCGCGCCGGCGTGCGCGCGTCGCTCGTCGGTCTGGCCTTAGTCGTGTTCTTCATGCTCATTTACTACCGTGGCTCAGGTGTGAACGCGGTGGTGGCGTTGCTACTGAACATGATCCTGATGCTCGCGGGACTGATCGTGTTCGGCGCTACGCTGACGCTGCCCGGCATCGCCGGCATCATCCTGACGATCGGTATGGCCGTAGACTCGAACGTGCTGATTTTCGAGCGAATTCGTGAAGAAATACGTAGCGGAAAAACGATTCCGTCGGCCGTCGATCAGGGCTTTACCCGCGCTTTCATAACCATTATCGACACCCACGTGACGACGATTATTTCGTCGCTGTTCCTGTTTGTGTTTGGGACCGGCCCGATCCGCGGTTTTGCTGTGACACTGGTCATCGGACTGCTGGTGAATTTGTTCTCGGCGGTTTATGTGTCGCGCACCATCTTCATCTGGCTGTTGAGCCGAAAGGAAAGAGTGGAGTCGCTCAGCATTTAGAATTCATCATGTTTCAAATCCTGCACGATGTAAAAACGGACTGGCTGGGTAACCGGCGTTTGTTCATTGGCATTTCCGTGGTGCTCATGTTGGTGGGTCTCGGTTCGGCAATTGTGCGCCAGGCCACCGACCGTCCGGCTTTCAATCTCGGCGTCGACTTCAAAGGCGGAACCGTAGTTACGGCCCTTTTCAAGCAACGGCCGACTGACGAGCAGATCCGCGCTGCGCTCGTGCAAAACGGCGTCGCCGACGCGGTGGTGCAAACCGTCAGAGACAATCAGGATACGGTGCTGATCAAAGTGCCGCTCGAAGGTGAAGGTCAGGACGGCCGAGCGCGCGTGCGAGAAGCGCTGAACACGTTTGGCGCCGAAGCCAAACCGGAACTCGATCTGAACGCCGATGCGAACGCTGCTTATAAAATCGTCGGTACTGAAGCCGTAGGCGCGATCGCCGGCGCGCAACTGCGCAACAAGGCGATTGCCGTTACTCTCCTGGCTCTTGTCGGTATTCTCATGTACATCGCGTTTCGATTTGAGTGGACGTACGGCGCCGCGGCCGTTATCGCGGTGTTTCACGACGTGCTCGTCACGCTTGGTTTCTTCTCGATCTTTCAGTGGGAAATTAGTTTGACGGTGATTGCGGCGCTGCTGACTCTGGTGGGTTTTTCGGTGAACGACACGATCGTCGTTTTCGATCGCATCCGAGAGAACCGCAAGCTGCACCGTCGCGACTCGCTGTACAAGATCACCAACGACGCGATCAATCAAACGCTGTCGCGCACGGTAATCACCAATGGACTGGTGTTTCTGTCCGTGCTAGCGCTGGTCCTGTTTGGCGGCGACGTGCTGCGCGCTTTCTCGCTCGCGTTGTTTATCGGCGTGATTTTCGGCACGTACTCATCGATCGCGGTAGCGAGTCCGATCATGGTCTGGTGGGAGCAGCGGCTTGAAGCGGCGAATCGACAAGCGGCGCTGGCATACAATCAGCCCATGAAGGGTGGCGTACGCACGCCGGGGAAACCGGCCAAGCCGGCGAGTCGCCGTGCGAGCGCAAAGTTATAGTCAAAAACACGGCACAACAGGGTATAAGGCGGTCCGGCAAAGGCGTCTGGTTTGGTTTGCGCTTGACTTTGAAACGTCATGAGGACTAGACTGCGCACGTTGCTGGCCAATTAAATAGACTCAAGTGTCGACCCCGCGTGTGTGAAATCAGCTTGTAGGGCGCGGCGGTGGTGTGTTGAGCGGGCCGGCGAGTTTTTCTCGCACAGCGGCTTTCATCTGAACGGTGTGCTCAATATCGCAAAAGCTGCTGTTTCCCCTTCAATAAGTGACGGAACCCAAGCGGTACTTAAATCGACGTTTGCGAGGCAATTACTGCTTA
>DASUOZ010000357.1:0-3147 GCA_036276375.1 Pyrinomonadaceae bacterium
CCCGTCATGGCGGGGCTCGGAATGGCGGGACTCGGCTGGTTGCTGAAACGCAGTGGCAAACGGGTCCTGCGGCTTGATAGTTTTACTTACGGTTTTATCTTCGCGTTGCCGATGGCTATTGTCAGATTTCTCTACACCAGCTAGATTTCATCGAGCATGAAGGACCTCAAACGGCTTTTAGATCAGAACAAGGCGTGGGCTGAGAGCATCAAGGCAAGCGATCCCGAGTTCTTTCCCACACTCGCAAAACAACAATCGCCGACGTTTCTCTGGATTGGCTGTTCCGACAGCCGTGTGCCGGCAACGCAGTTGGTCGGGATGGTTCCGGGTGAGATGTTTGTGCATCGCAACGTCGCGAACGTTGTGGTCCACACGGATTTCAACTGTTTGTCGGTGATGCAGTACGCAGTCGAGGTATTGCAAGTCGATCACATCATCGTTTGTGGTCATCACGGCTGCGGCGGTGTTAAAGCGGCGATGGACAACCTGTCGCTGGGGTTGATCGACAACTGGCTGCGTCACGTGCAGGACGTGATGCACGTGCATGAAGAAGTCCTGGCGCGGGTTGAGGACGAGACAGCACGCGTAGACCGGCTTTGCGAACTGAACGTCATCGAGCAGGTCGTGAATGTCAGTCGCACGACGATCGTGCAGAATGCCTGGCAACGCGGGCAGGAGCTGGTGGTGCACGGTTGGATCTACGGTTTGCAGGACGGACTGCTGCGCGATCTGGGGATCTCGATCGATCACGCGAACGGGCTGACGGCAGCATATCGCGAGGCGATTCAGGGTACGCGGTGAAGACGCGCCGGAGTTGGTGATGTTTCAGAAGCTCTTCAACATCGCGGTGGTGGTTTTTCTCGTGGTCGTGTCGCTCGCGGTGCTGGCGTTTCTGTTTCGTGGTCTGTTGTCGACGTTTAGTTCGCCGTTGCTGACCGACACTAATGGAGTCACAGCGGTCGCAGGCGGTGTGTCTGAGAAGTATTTGCGACTGGTATTTCTATTGTCAGTGTTGATTGGCGGCGGTTATCTGTACTTGCGCGGTCGGAAGTCACGTTGAAACTTCGTCACGCTGACCGTTGCCGAGCCGCCTCGTAGAGAAGAATCCCCGCGGCCACCGACACGTTCAAACTCTCAACCTGACCCTGCATCGGAATACTCACCGTTTGGTCCATGGCTTTCAACTCTTCGTCGCTGAGACCGGATGACTCTGGTCCGAGCACGACTGCGCTCGGACGCTTCCAGTCCCAATCCGTATGATTCATGGTTGCGGCGGCTGCGGTACCGACCATGCCGATATGTCTGTCGCGGCACCACGCAACCACTTCCGCGAAATCTGTATTTCTCCAGATTGGTAAACGGAACGCAGAGCCCATCGCGCCGCGTAAGGATTTCGGTGAAAACGGATCGCTTGTGTTTTTGGTCGTGATGATGCCGGTCGCACCGGAAGCTTCGGCCGTTCGCAGGATCGCACCGACGTTTACGGGATTGTTGATTCGGTGCAGCACGACGAGCAGCGTGTCTTTGCTTAAACTCTTGTCGAGGCGCTGCTCCGAGGCTTCAGGACGTTGCGCAAGGACGACGATCCCCTGCGGTGTTTTCGTGTAAGAGATCGAGTCGAGCAGTTTCTCGCTAACTATGCCTGTGCGGTGTGAGGCCTCTGAAATCCTTGCAAACAAATCCGCCGCCTTCTCCTTCTCGATGAGCTCTTCCGACGCGATGACGGCTTCGAGCTCGAGGTTCGAGCGCAATGCTTCCACGCACAGCCGCAATCCTTCGACAAAGATCAGTTCGTCGTCTTTACCGTCGCGTACGGCGCGCGCCTGGCGGAGCAGGGAATTGTCGCGGCTCGTGATCTTCATTGCGGCTCGACTTCCGCCCAGATGGGCCAGTGATCCGAGACGTGCAACGGCCGCGCGACGCCCCAACGCACGAACTTGAGTCCGCGCGCAAAGATCCAGTCAGCATGCATGCGTAGACCGGCGCCACGCCACGTGGCGGTGCCGGTTGGAACGGGCGTCGTGTAGCCGCGCGATTCGAGAAAGCTGCGCGTCTCGAGACACTTTTCTCGCGACAAGGTGTTGAAGTCGCCCATGATTATTGTCGGCCCCGCGACGGCGTCCGCTTGCTCCGCGATCGCTTCGAGTTGGGCCAGTTGCCCGTCGCATGCGGCGTGCGGATCGACGTGCGCGTTGAAGATGCGTACCTGGGAAACGGTTGCGGCCATCGCCAGTCGCGGCCGCCACGGACACTCCTGCCACGGAAGATCGATGCGCGTGACGTCGGTCAACGGAAAGCGACTCAGCAAGGCAACGCCCGTGTCGCCGGCGTCGTGCAGACCGATTGGCTCTTCAAAGTCGAGCCACCACTGGCGCTTCACGGGTTTAATGCCGCGCGGAATTCCCGCAGGTGCGTGGACCCAGTTCATTTCGAGTCGCGACGCGAGTTCCTGCGCGACGTGATGACCGCCCGTGCGAATCGTTCGCTTGTCGGCTTCCTGCAAACCTAAAACATCGACGCGCGGGAGCAACTCGCCTTTTGTAAACACACGCGCCGCGTCAGCAATGAGCTCACCGACATGCTGCGGGCGCCGTTGCAGACTCATTAGTCCGAGTTTGCGACGCAGACCGCCGGAGATGAGATACGGCCCGCGCGCGTAGCGAATGTTGTATGATGCGACGATTAGACGCTCAGCTTTGAAGTCACTCGCGTAATGGTTGGTCTGCCGGCCAAACTCGATTTTTTCGGCGTCGGTAAGTGGGGGGATTGCGATGTCTGTTGTAGCTGTTGTTGACGACATGTTCTTCGCGTCGAAGATTCGCGCCGCGGCGGACGCGGTGGGCGTGGAAATCAGTTTTCCGCGAACGAAGGAATCGTTAATTGAGAAGGCGCGGCAAGCGGATTTGGTAATCGTCGATTTACACAGTCAAAAATTTGATCCCCTAAGTTTGCCCGCGGAGTTGAGCGGCGCGCGGTTGCTCGGTTTCTTTTCGCACGTGGAAGTTGAACTACAACGACAGGCACTGGCTGCCGGTTACGATCGCGTCGTGCCGCGTTCGGTTTTCGCTCGCGACCTCGGCCAGATACTGACCGGCGCGGGCGCACCGCCGAGTTAGCCGACGGCCGCCGGCGCGATCACCTCGTGGA
>DASUOZ010000358.1:0-10653 GCA_036276375.1 Pyrinomonadaceae bacterium
AATGCTCGCGGGGTTAGGCCATGCCAGGATCATGCCCGCCAGCACGACCATCACACCGAGAATTCCGAGCGCCGTTCCCGTCGTCCGCGAAGCGACCAGTTCTTTGTTCTTGATCCGCCGCCACAACACTGTGCCGGTCGCGAGCATCGGCAGTCCCCACAGCGTCACGACGGGCGCGAGGTACATCATCGTCAAACTCAGTGGTCCCGCCTTGTAGAGCAACAGTCCAAACGGCAACAACGCAGCGAAACTCATCGTGCCGAGGACCGTGAAGACCGTGCCCGTTTCGGTTGCATCGATCTCGTGATCGGTGAGTACGAGGCGCAGCGCAAAGCCTACGGTCACGATGTAACAAACGACGGGAAACGCGGCCAGCAGGACCAACAGCGCCGGTGCCGAATCCGCCGCCGCGAAGTGACGAACGAGTAGTTGACCGATTGACGAGCCGAGCACACCGGCGGCGAGCACGTGCGCGCAGCCCGGCGTGATCACACGTCCGGCAAAATAAACGAGACAGAGAAAGATTGCCGGTGCGACCAGCTCGCTGGCGAGGGCCAGCGCGCCCGGCGTGTTGCTCGCCGACACCGCGGCGATCGCGAGAAAGTTCAGCGGCACCAGTAACGTGGCAATAGTCAGAATGCCGCGGCTGGTCGTCGGAAGTTTCCAGCGATGTTCGGTGTAAAGCCCAACGCCGAACAGGACTGCTGTGACGGTGGTGAAGATCAAAAACTTCAACACCGGAATCTGAGAGATCTGCGCCCACAGACTCACAACGAGCGCCGTCGAACAACCGATGATCAGCAACCCACCAACGATCTCGCCCCAGCGGATGTTGCTCTCTTCCATGAAGGAGTTGAGCACTTCGCTGAAAGGTCTACGTGGTGGACGCGGTGGCGGTGGCGGCGGTGGCTCATATCGTGGTGGTTGCGGTCGTGGCGGTTGCGGTCGTGAAGCCGGCGGCACGCGGAACGGCTCCGGAGGCCGGTCTGGTTCCCTCTCCGCGAACACGGGCTCAACCACAACCGGTTTCGGAACGACAGGCTCGGTCGGTTTAGGTTTAGGAGTGATCGGCGGCGTCGCGGGCGCACGCTCGGCGCGTACGCGAGCCATAAGCTGTTCGTAAACTTCTTCGCTGACCTTACCGTCCTGATAAAAGCGGATTAATTGTCGTTCGAAGGCTGCCAGCTCGTCCGCGGGTCGAGGTGAACGCGCTTGCGCGAATATGTGTCTGTCCACTACCTGCGGCGGCGGAGCGGGCTTCGAGAACCAGCGTGCGATCGCCACGATGACAAGACCAACCGCGCCGATAATCGCGAAACAGATGAACAGCAGGAACAGGAGGATTATGATTTCCATCGTGACTCACCCTCGAGACGGGACGCCGGGTGACCGTGTGGGCCGGACTGGAGTATAACTTTTGCGATGAACCTGTTCGAAGAAGTTTTTGCTCATGACCTGGCCGCGCCCGCGATCCATTGCGGCGGCAGGGAAATATCCTATGGCCAATTGCGGTCGGCGACTTTGCGGAGGGCCCAGGCGATTACGTCACTCGGCATCCAGCGCGGCGACCGCGTTGCGCTGCTTTTGCACGACTCACCGGAGTTTGTTGAAGCCTTCATCGCCACGTGCTCGCTCGGGGCAATCGCCGTTCCCATCAACATGGCGTTGCGGCTGGATGAGCAGTGTTCGATCCTTCACAACTGTGGTGCAACACTAGCCCTGGCCGAGCCGGAACTATGCAGCACTTTGCGGACACATGCGCCTGAAAAACTGCGATCCTTGCGAAAGATCATTCCGATGGAGGCGTTGCCGCACGTTGAAGCGCCGGAAACCATTGAATTCGCGGCGCCTGACGACGATGACACGGCCTTCATCCTCTACACGTCCGGCAGCACCGGCGAGCCGAAAGGCGCGATGCACCGCCAGGCGGACATCCTTTACACAAACAACACTTACTGCCGCGAAGTGCTCAATCTGAAACCGCACGATCGACTGTTCTCGTCTTCACGGCTTCCCTTCGCGTACGGTCTCGGAAATAGTTTCACGTTTCCACTCCTGAACGGCGCGACTTCGATCCTCTGTCGCGAAAAACCCACACCCGAGGTGATCGCGCGCATCTTCGTCGAATGCCGGCCAACGATCTTCTTCGGCGTTCCCGTGGTTTACAACCTCCTGCTCGAACACCACCGCAGCACAGAACCGCTCGATTGTTCGAGTTTGCGACTGTGCGTCTCGGCCGGCGAAGCACTGCCGGCACATTTGGGTGAAGAGTGGGAAGAGGCTTTCGGCGTGCAGTTGCTCGACGGCATCGGCTCCACCGAGATGCTGCACATGTTCATGTCAAACCACGAGAACGACGTGCGCTACGGTAGCAGTGGCAAGTTGCTGCGAGGCTATCAGGCTCGGCTCATTGACGAGATCGGTAAACCCATACCTGACGAAGTCGAAGGCAATCTCTGGATAAAAGGCGACAGCGCGGCGCTCGGTTACTGGGAAAAGCCGGACGAAACTGCGCGCACGTTTGTCGACGAGTGGGTGCGCACAGGCGATCTCTATCGCCGCGACGCGCGTGGCTTTTGGTATCACATGGGACGCAGCGACGATTGTTTCAAATCGAGCGGGCAGTGGGTGTCGCCGGTCGAAGTTGAAGGCGCCTTGCTGCGGCATCCGCGGGTCGCTCGGGCGGCGGTGGTTGAGGACTTCGACGCTGGTGGACTGCCGTGTGCGTGTGCGTTTGTCGTCGCTCAGGAGTTAGAATCCGAGCCAACCGCGCTGGAGCAGGAGTTACGCGAGTGCGTGGGCGGGGTGTTGCCGCGATTCAAACAGCCGCGCCGGTACGTGTTTGTTTCGGAGTTGCCGTACACGGCCACGGGAAAGATTCAGCGCTTCAAGCTAAGGCAGTCACTACGGAAACAATGAAGAGTATTCAGGAAACCTACGCGCCGAACCTGGCCTGCTTTGGTTGTGGTCCGGCGAATCCGAAAGGTCTGCACATCCGCAGCTTTCCGGACGGAGAAGAAGTCGTCGCGGAATGGCAGCCGAGCCGTGAATACGAAGCGTTTGCAGGGATGTTGAGCGGCGGCATCATCGGCACGTTGCTCGATTGTCACTGCAACTGGAGTGCGGCATGGCACCTGATGAACAAAACGGGCGCCGATAAACCGCCGTGCACTGTCACCTCGGAGTACGCGATTAAACTGCTGCGGCCAACGCCGACTGATCGTCCCGTAAAACTCGTGGCGCGCGTTGTGGATTCAACTGAAGATCGTGCGACTGTCGAAGGCGAGTTGATCGCGCACGACAAAGTTTGCGCTACGTGCCGCGGCGTGTTCGTGGCGGTCAAGCCCGGGCATCCTGCCTATCATCGCTGGTAAAGTTTCTTTGTGTTTCTTTGTGTTCTCTTGTGCTTTTTGGTGATGCAATGATCCATCGTCCTCGTAGACTCCGCCGCAATCCCGCACTACGCTCGCTCGTGCGCGAGACCCGACTCACGCCTGACAATTTCGTGTTGCCGTTGTTTGCCTGTCCCGGTGACGGCGTGCGTCGCGAGATCTCATCGATGCCGGGCGTCTTCAATTTGTCAGTGGACGAGATCGCGAAAGAAGCCGCGGCGGCTTATGACGCCGGCGTGCGCAGCATCATTCTTTTTGGACTGCCGGAAGCAAAAGACGAGCTCGCGTCGGGCGCGTTCGCTGAAGACGGAATGGTGCAACGTGCCATTCGCGCCGTTCGTCGCGCGGCACCGGAGCTGATCATCATCGCCGACACGTGTCTCTGCGAATACACGTCGCACGGTCATTGCGGCGTGGTGCGCGGCGGCGAAGTTTTGAACGACGAGTCGTTGGAACTGCTGGCGCGCACGGCGGCGAGCCAGGCCGCGGCAGGCGCAGACATCGTTGCGCCGTCGGCAATGATGGACGGGCAAGTGGGCGCGATTCGTGAATTGCTGGACAAGTCAGGTTTTGAGCACACAGCGATCATGTCTTACGCCGTGAAGTATGCGTCCGGCTTTTATGGTCCATTTCGTGAGGCTGCGCAGAGCGCGCCGGAGTTTGGCGATCGCCGCGCTTATCAGATGGATCCGCCAAACGCGCGCGAAGCGATGCGCGAAGCCGAGCTGGATTATTCCGAAGGCGCCGACATCCTGATGGTCAAACCGGCGACCGTGTATCTCGACGTTTTGAAGATGGTGCGCGATCGGTTTGATCTGCCGGTCGCGGCGTATCACGTTTCCGGCGAGTATGCTTTGATCAAAGCCGCCGCGCAGAAGGGCTGGATTGACGAAGAGCGCGTGATGATGGAAACGTTGACGAGCATCAAACGCGCGGGCGCCGACATCATTCTGACCTACTACGCGCGCGAGGCGATTCGTGCGCTGAACGCACCGGCGACTTAGCAACCCGGTACGCTGACTCGGCTTCTAAGGGTGACACCCGCTGGAGATTGAACGCATGAGAATGCTTCCCGACTTTCAGCGAAACTGCCATAAACGAGGGCTTTTCGCAGCGTCGAGCCTGCTTTTACTCCTCACTGCGCAAACCGGCGCTCAGTCCGGCAGACGCGCTCCAAAACCCACGCAACCGCCGGTTGTCACTCCCGAAACCGACAAAAAGCCGTCCGTTCCGACCGGCCGAGAGCTTTCCCGCAAGACGTCGCTGATCGTAGCGAAGCAATTGAGCTCGAAACGGCTGCTGAGCGAAGACACGATCTTCGCAAACTTCGTCCAGCAACTTTCCGGGTTCAAAAACGTTTCCACGACTTCGGCCGGCGAGCTCAAGCACGACGCGGCGGTCAAGCGCGCGAAGAGTGAGACGAAAGCGATCGTCGTGTTGTTGGAGTTTGATGTCGACGAGTTTCAGCAGGGCACGCTGATTCTGAACTCCCCTGATCTCGACGTAAAGATTCTGGTCTTCGCTCCCGGAACCGGCAAGAAACAGTTTGAAGGCAAGGTCTACTACAAAGCCGTCGGTGGTCCAATGTTAAAGAAGGACAACTGGCCGAGCGGCCCGCCGGTCCGCATCACCACCGAGGCGGTCGGCATCGAAGCGGCCGAACAAGTGCGCGACTGGCTGATCGTCGAAGAGCGCCGCGTGAGGAACCAGCCACAATAAGGCACAAAAGGCACAAATCAGTTCACGAGCTACTGTGCTTCTGGTGCTTCTTTGTGGCTCTTGTGCTTCTTTGTGGCTAACTTTGGAATTCATCAAGCGCCGCGCCCAAGCGCCCCAATCCCTGCTCCAACACTTCGCTTGATACAGCAATCCCCACCCGGAAATGCCGCGGCAACTCAAAGAACCGTCCGGGCACCACTGACGTCTCAAACTTCTCCCGCAAAACACGAACCACCCGATCCGCATCGCCGTTGCGCACCCGCGGAAACACCACTGTGCCAAACTCCGGCCTGACTGCTTCAAGATCTTCACGCGTGTCGAGAAAGTCGTTGAGCAAGCGCCGGTTACGATCCAGCAACGCCTTCGCGCGCGCGCCGATTTCGGAAATCTGATCGAGCGCAACGACACTGAGACGTTCACCAGCGTGCACCGGCGTCGCGGCAAACAGATCGTTGAGCAGCCACATACGTTGCGCGAGTTCCGGTTCGGCAAAGATCCAACCGCAGCGCAGACCACTGAGCCCGAACGCCTTCGTCAGACTGCTCGTGATGACGAATTCGTTGCCGAGGTGAAACGCGGTGCGCGGCGCTGCTTCAAACAGTGTTTCGATGTAAACCTCGTCAACCAGCACGCGGGCACCGACCCGACTAGCAATTTCGCCGATCTGTGTCAGCGTCAAATCGTCGGTGAGCACACCACTGGGATTGTGCAGGTTTGTTAAGACGATCAGGCGCGTGTTTGGCGTGACACGGCTTTCGATTTCCGCCGGCGAAACGCGGAAGCCCTCTTCGAATCTTCGCGTGAAGCGCTTGATGTCCGCACCGAGGTAGCGCGTTGCGGCGAGCATCGGCTCGTACGCCGGTGATTCAAACAACACCTCATCACCGGGCTTTATCAGCGCCGCAATTGCGAGGTGATTGGCGAACGTCGTTCCCGCTGCCGTGACGATCGATTCCGTCCCGACTCGATACCGCTTTCCGATGCGTTCGATCAGGGGCGCGTAACCGTAGCCACCGTCAGTGATCTCCAGATCGTCAAGCGACACGCGCAGGTCACGGATGCTCAGATTCGGCATTCCGCTCGTGGCCAGGTTGAACTTCGCCGTCGAGCTGGTCTTGGCCCAATTCATGTAGGCCGAGCTTACGACTTCACCGCGCGCCGCCGTCATTCAGTTTGCACTCCTCGATCGCCAAAACCAGTACACCGGCAGTCCCGCCAACATGATGGCGATGCCGATCAACGTATTCCCGGGATAGTGATAAACGGTATTGATGGCCACCGCCCAACAGATCGCCACGAACAGCAGCGTCGTTACCGGATGGCCGGGCACCTTCACGGCGCCGGCTTCATCGCTCGTTGCGCGTTTGCGAAGCACGAAGATACAACACGCGGTCAGGCCGAAGAAAATCACGTCGACGGAAACGACGTAGTTGAGAATGCGTTCGTAAGTGCCGAGATACGTGATCACGATCGCCAGCAAACCCTGCAACGCGATCGCCACGATCGGGGCGCGCGTTCGCGGATGCACCGACCCGACGCTCTTGAAGAACAGTCCGTCGTGGGCCATCGCGAAATAGACGCGCGGCGCGGTCAACATGCTCTGACTGAGGAAACCTACGGTCGAGATCGCGATACCGGCGGCGATCGCGCGCGCACCAAAGTCGCCGAGCGCTTTGCGCATCACTTCTGATGCCGGCGCGGCTGCCGCTGCGAGGCCGCTTGTTCCGAGCACAGTAATGTAAACGACGTTCGCGGCGAGATAGAGCACCACGACACCCGTGACACCCAGTATCAACCCGCGTGGCAGGTTCTTGCGCGGCTCCTTGATTTCGCTCGCCACGAACGTCGCTGTTTGCCAACCGCCGTACGCGAAGATCACCGGCACGAGTGCGGCGCCGAAAGCTGTGAGCAATTCGGGTGAAGGTGGTCTATCGAGCAATTCCGACGGATTGTCGGCGGCTTGAGTAAACACCAGGCCGCAAATGACGAGCGCTGCGAGCGCGAGAATCTTCAACACCATCAGGATGCTTTGCACGATGCTGCCCGCGCGTACGCCGAAACAGTTGATGATTGTCAACAGCGCGAGCACCAGTGCGGCGAGTTGTGAGTAACCGATCGGCAGGTTCGTTAGCTCAACGAAGTAGCGTGCAAAGGTGACCGCCACGGCAGCCATGCCGCCTGTTTGCACCACCAGCAAAAGCACCCAACCATAGAGGAACGCAACGCCCGGATGAAAAGCCTCCCGCAAATAGGCGTACTGCCCGCCGACTTCGGGGCGGCGGGACGCAAGCTCGGCCCAGATAAATCCGGCCGCGAGCGCAAACAGGCCGCCGATGGCCCAGGCGCCCAGAATCAGAAAAGGCGTGTGGACCTGGAGCGCCACGACGGACGGATTCATGAAAATGCCCGAGCCGATGATGCCACCCATCACGATCATCGTGGCATCGAACAGGCCAAGGCGGCGCGCGAGGGTGGCTGTGTTATCGGTCCGAACGATGTTATCTGTCTGGGATAGAGACATGAAATGGTCGTCTCTTCTTACCACAAACGGTGTAATCTGTGGATCGGTTTTGACACTCAACTGAACTTTTCGCTAACCTGTCGAACTTTGTTGAGAGGTACCGAATTTGTCCGCAAGAGCTGAAGCGATCGTCACGGCCGGCCTCAGGCCCGAATTATTTGCCGGACGTGGCCTTCTCACAAACAGCCGCACACTCATCTTTGCCGCAATCGCAGTCCTGATAGTGGCCGGGTTTGGCTTTCGTGTCACAGGGCTCAGCGCGGAAGGTCTCAGCGAAGACGAGCTCAACAAGCTTAACGCCGTCGCCGACTATCGCACTCGCGGTCTGACGGGCGCGAACGGCGAGCACCCGATGTTGATGAAGGCGCTCCAGGCCGGATCACTCATCGCGGCTGAAAAGTGGAACTCGCTGGTTGGTCCGTCTGAGCAAATTGCGCCGGAAACTGCGTTGCGGCTTCCGGGCGTGATTGCGGGTGCGCTGACCGCGCTTTTGATCTACCTGATTGCCGCCGAGCTCTTCGGCGCGGAAGTGGCCCTCATCGCTGCCGCTTTGTGGGCGTTCAACCCGACTGCCATCGGCTTCAATCGTGTCGCCAAGGAAGACACGTTTCTGCTCTTCTTCTTTTTGCTGGCAAACGTGTTTTGGTTGCGTGGACAGCGCGTGGCCGAGAGCACCGATCGGAATCCGAATAAATACTACTGGGCCTCGGCCGCGTGTTACGGCGCGATGGTGGCGTCGAAGTATGTGCCGCACTTAATCGCGATCAGCATGTGTTACTACTGGATGTTTCAACGGCTCCCGGAAACGCGTTGGCGGCTCGGTAAGAAACGAATACTGAAGTTCTTTGCGATCATGTTCCTCGTGTTTCTGGTGCTGAGCCCGACGGTTCTGTTACCGGAAACGTGGAAGCAGATGGGACTGTTTGCCGGTGGCAATCGCGTCAGTCACGACGGCTACGAATTCATGGACCGGCTCTACTCGCAACGTTTTACTGACTGGCTCAGCGGCATACCTGTTTATTTTTACCTGGTGTTTACGGCGGTGAAGTTACCCGTGTTGACGTTGCTCGGGTTCGTTGTTGGTCTACCGCTGCTGTTTCGGCGCAAGCTCGGTGATGGGCGTTACTTCATTCTGTTCTGGTTGTACTTGTGGGTGGTGGCGTTCTGCTTTCCGGGAGGAAAGTTTACGCGTTACTACACGACGATTTTGCCGGCAGTGCTGATCACGAGCGCGTTGGGAATTCAGTTTACGGGGCGCTGGATGGCGAGCCGAATTGCGTCGCTGAATCTCGCGGCGGGCTTGAAGCACTACGTGCCGGCGTGTTTGGCAGTGGTGGTGATCATCACTTCAGTAGTGAACTCGGTGCAGGCTGCGCCGCACTTTCGTCTCTACACCAACACGCTTGGCGGCGGCACGGCGTGGGCGGGTTATTACTTTCCGCATGACGAGTTTTACGACGCGAGTATGCGCGACGTGATTGCGGATATCGCAAAGCGCGCGAAACCGGGTGCGCGCGTGGCGAGCGAAAGCCCCACACTCGCTGCCTACTACGCGGAGCGTGTCCAGCGCCCCGACCTCGTCTGCATCTCTCTCTCAGACCCGGACGCTTTGAAACACCTGACCTCCGGCGACTTCATCATCATCGCGCGCGGCCGTCGCTATTTCAGCAACGACGCCATCCTCACCGCCCTGAACACGCACTCGACTCCCGTCTCGACGTTTGACCTCAACAGCGTCCCGTCCGCCAAACTCTACCAACTGAACGAAGCTTCGCTCAGCCTCGTGCTATCGCCGTAATCGAAGCCGGCAAACTTAAGATGTTGGAACTGGTCTAGACCTCACACAATGCGAAGCTTACTGGACGAATGCCTCGACTGGCGTTTGTGTCGAATTTTGAAAGGCCACGAGTGTGTTTCAGTTCGCGCGATGGATTGGAGTGGCTTATCGAACGGCGAACTGTTGCGACAGGCAGAACAACTGTTGAGGTATTCCTCACGCTCGATCGCAACTTACTCTTTCAGCAAAATGCCGCAAAGTTTAACCTGGCTGTGATCGTGTTGGAGGCTCAGAGCTCTCGTTTGTCAGACATGCTGCCTCTCATCTCGGAGGTTCTCGTGCCTTTTGAGACCCTACAAGTGAACGAGGTAGTGCGGATCAGTTCAAGTGGTTAACGTTAGCGGCGGAGCTCGACTTCGACGGGTTTGGCGTCTTTGGAGTCGTAGCCTTCGGGCCAGTTGGAGATGTTTACGCCGTAGAGCCAGTCAGATTCAGGGGTGACGGCGAACCGAATCCTTAGCGGTAGGCCACGCATCGCGCGTAGCCGTAGTAAAGTACCAGTCAGGCGCCACTCCTGAATCAATGGCTGCCCTGTCGGCTCAAACGAAATCAAACGCGAACCGGCGTTCCAGCCGTCAACAAACAACGTCACTCGTGTTTTCACGAATTCCTCAGGCGCATCAACTGGACGCACCGGCTGCACGTGCGCGCGCACGATGATCTCGCTGACGCGGCGTCGATCCGGGCGCTCGGGCACCGTGTATTCGAGAAACCCGGACCCGAATCCCCAGATGTATCCCGGTCCCTCACCAATCTTCTCAAACCGCTGCGCCGACGCCATCTGCGGCTTGAACTGATAAAGCACCGACTTATCGTCGCGAAAGATCACTTGCGGCACCGTAGCTTGATCACCCGCGGTCCGCGCCCAGGCAAACTGTCGCGGAATCAAATGCCGCGTCGCATCCTGCAAGCGCGACGGCAACGCCGCCGTTTCCAGCGCAGCAAACATTTGCGACGCGCGGGCAATCTCAGCAAGCACCGCGCGATCGCGGTCGGTCGCATAGGTGATGCCATAACCACGATGCGGATCCGGCGTCAGTATCCAAAACATCGCTCCACCAACACCCGCGCGCACATTCCCTTCAAAAAACGCGCGATACCACTCGGCCTGTGACGCACCGTTGTGCCCGTCGCCATTCATGCCGAACTCACCCAGCACGATCGGCTTGCCGAGCGAAAACGAC
>DASUOZ010000359.1:0-8257 GCA_036276375.1 Pyrinomonadaceae bacterium
CTATCGGCGACAGCGAAATGCGCGAGTGGGCCATCTCTGAGATAGTCTCACATCACATCAGTAAGAGTGATTTCATCAGCGCCTTCAATACTGCTTGCAAGATAACCAATATCGGTCAGCGGACGAACGATTTGATCGCCATTGCTGCAGCACAGGCTGACGCCTTGAAATTGGAAGACGCCGAACAAACTCTCGGCATTGCAGCAGAGGTTGCGCAAGGAAGTCCGGATCCGGAACAACGGGCCGCCGCGCTCTGTTCAGTTGCGTCAAGTCAAGCCCTGATCGGCAGCCACTCAACGACAAATACTTATGCGAAGGCTTTGGAAGCGGCAACAAACATTGAAGACCTAAACGCCAAGATCGCAACGCGCCTGTCTATCGCCAGTTCGTTGGTGCAGACAGGCTTGGGCGAAGAAGCGCGAGCTATTTTCGCCACTACTTCTCAGACTTTGCGCGAGATTTCCGACAGCGACCTGCGCGACCGAATTCTCCTGGACTGGGGCGTCGTGCAGATGGCGATGGAACAGTTTGAAAAGGCCAGATACACGATCTGTGACGTAAGAGACATATCGCTTCGGGGCGAAGGTCTGTCGAGTGTCGCCGTCGCTCAATCACGTGCTGGTGATTTTGAGGGGGCATTTAAGACTGCTCATCTAATTCCACAAAAATGGAGGCGGGTGCAGGCTCTTAGCGCCATTGCGTCGAGTTATGCGCGAGCGGGCCAGTTGGAAATGGCGCAACCAATTTTTGACGAAGCAATAGCTCTCGCGAAGAACCTTAAAGACGCTTCGCGGCAGGATGAGACATTGCAACACATCGCTGTCGCTCAAGTTCATGCTGGAGACTTTGAAGCGGCGCTCAGCACCGTACAGATCATTAGTGATCTGAGGCTGAAAGTCCGCGGGTTCGAAGACATTGCGTTATCCCAAGCCCAGTCCGGCTATGACGCGCAAGCGCGCACGACGTTTTCTATGGCCCTGGATTGCGCCCGCTCAATTAATGACGATCGGCAGCGATCGAACGTGTTACGCGATTTGGCAGTTGCGCTCTCTCAAGCCGGCTTGAGTGATGAGTCTGTGAGAACAGCAGAAAGCATACTTGTCGGTCGAGAGAAGCACGTCACTGAGGTCGCCGTCTCCCTCGGCGAAATGTCGCATCGAGCCGAGTTCAAACGGCTCCTCGTTTCCTGTTCGTACAGTTTCGACTCGGTACACCAAGTGTGCGGAACGCTGGCCCGTCTTTATCCGGAACAGGCGCGCTTTATCTCAGAGGTGATCTTGTCGCAGGAGGAATCAAGTGCAGCCCGCTGAAATTCCGCTAGCTTCCGCAAACGTAGACTTCGACCTCCTCAACCATTCGAGCACTTTTATCTACCCTTTTAATCACAAGATTGCCTCCGCTCAGGACAGGCGGCGGCTTGAGTCGCTTGAAGAATGTTGGAGTCCGTGGTGGCGGCGATTAGACGACCGACAGATCTCAGTTCTTTTGGACAGCACCTATTTTTTTCTGCCTTATATCCGTGAAGTGCTGTTTCCGGAAACCTCGCTGGTGAGGGGCACCTCGACCGACGGTTACGAGAGCTCGATTAAGAAGCTTCGCTACTACTCACAAAAAGGATTGACTTACACTTGCAGTGATCTTCCTGCCCACAACGTCCTGCGCTTCGCTTACAAAGAACCACTGCTGGCAGAGATAGCCTCATTTTCAGTCGTGCCTTTCGACAGATCGGGCGCGCCGATTCGGCCGGGACTTCCCGCGCAACTGGCTTGGGTTGACGTAGTTGTTTTCACCTCGGGCCTTGGCTTTTTGTTGCTAAAGGTTCATCTGGCTCAGGACGCTCAGACCATCTCCCAGGCGATGGAGCTGAATTACTACCTGCGGATGGTGCACCCCCCAAGTATTGATTGGCGTCTGCCGGCGTTGAGTTTCAACGGTTCAAGTGCAGACATCAAGCTCCGTGATCTCCTGGACTTTCTGACCCAGGGATTCGTCGACGACACGCCAATCGAGCGCGACCTGCTCCGTTATAAGACTCGATTGAAGGAGACCAATGCTCCGCGATATTCGGATACCGAGGCAGGACAAATCTTCGGCGAACGTTGTCATTTTTTATCTTACGCCTGCGTCAACTTCGATTCGCAAAAAGCGCAGAAGGCGGAAGGTATCTTCTCGAATCCGGAAGATCACTTGCTTTTCGAATTTGCTTCCTCATTGCAGTTGGGAGACTCCGTTTCGAATCCGATGTGGATTCCCGCTGCAGCGCAAACGAAGCAATTGATGGATCAGAATAGGTTCGCATTCTGGCGTTGCTGGCGCGGGATGTCGCTGAAAGAGAGTGTGGTGTTCCTGGGAACCGAGGACATTGGCTTCAATAGAGTGGTCCTCCCGCAGAATATTGAATACAACTACCTCCCGCTCTATATCTACACTTTGCACCAGAAATACAAGCTCTTCACCTTTTCCAGTGAATTGATGCGCAAAAGTGGTCGGGACCAGGGCAATTTGAGCGAACTTCGTTTCTTGATGGATAGCTTTATGAAATTTCGCAACAGATATTGGTTTAGTGAAGTGACACGTAAACCTTTAGGCAGCGAACTCTATCGTAAGTTCCAGTACGGTCTCGAGGTTCCGGCTCTGTATGAATTGGTAAGCAATGAAGTGAAGGATCTAAAAGAGTACTACGAACAACAACACGAGCAACGTATCAGTATACTGCTTGCAATCCTTACGTTTGTGTTCCTGCCGCTCGGAGCCGTGGTGGGCATATTTGGAATGACGTTTTTCTCGCAGGGTTCATGGCGGTCCTTCATCGTGGCGTGCGTTCTGGTGGAAATCGTATCGCTAGGCGTGTGGAAGTGGTGGACGCAGGACGGACTTCCTGATAACTAGCCGTACAATAGTGGCTCCTAATCCACCCGCTTCCGGTGGCGCGTCGGTCCAGTCCACGACAAAATCGGTCCGCGCCAGAATCGTGCGCACCAGCTCGCGTTGCACGCCGATCCCTTTGCCGTGAATGATCCGCACCACGCGAAAACCCTTTTCACGCGCCAGCTCCAGATACTCCTCCACCACGCGCTTCACGTCGCGCGGCGGAATCGTATGCAGATCAAAGACGTCCGTGATCTCAATTTCAACCGGTTCAGGAAACGGATCCTCAGGGTCCATACGCGTTTGTCACCTCGCTGTTTGACACGTCTTCAGCCCACTTGTAGACTCGCGTTCTTTCAAATCCTAACATCTTAATCAAAGGAATTTATCTATATGGGTGTGCGAAAGAAGATCACCGTCGTCGGCGCGGGAAACGTCGGCGCAACCGCGGCCCACTGGCTGGCCGCGAAGGAACTCGGCGACGTCGTTCTCGTCGACATTATCGAAGGAGTGCCGCAGGGAAAGGCTTTAGACCTGGCCCAGGCCGCGCCAATCGAGGGTTTTGACGTACGGATGATCGGCGCTAACAACTACGATCAAACCGACAACTCCGACGTCGTTATCATCACCGCCGGTTTGGCCCGCAAGCCCGGCATGAGCCGCGACGATCTGCTCAAAACCAACGCCGGTATCGTGGAAAAGGTCGTGGACGAAATCGTCCGGCGCTCGCCCAATTCGATTCTGATCATCGTCTCGAATCCGCTCGACGCGATGTGTCAGGTTGCGCTCAAACGATCCGGTTTTCCAAAACATCGCGTCATCGGCATGGCCGGCGTGCTCGACTCCGCCCGCATGCGTTGCTTCCTCGCCGAAGCGCTCGACGTTTCGGTGGAAAATGTGACGGCATTCGTCCTCGGCGGGCACGGTGACACGATGGTGCCCTTGCCGCGGTTCTCAACCTGCGCCGGTATTCCGATCACCGAACTACTCCCGAAAGATCAGATCGACGCGATCGTGAAACGCACCGCTGGCGGCGGCGCTGAGATCGTCAGCTTGTTGAAGACCGGTTCCGCTTACTACGCGCCCTCGGCGGCGGCCGTCGAGATGACGGAATCGATCGTGAAGGACAAAAAGAAGATCCTTCCGTGCGCGGCTTATCTTGAAGGGGAGTACGGCATCAACGGACTTTACGTCGGCGTGCCGTGTAAACTCGGAGCGCGTGGATTGGAACAGATAATCGAGATCAACCTGACTGCCGAGGAGAGGATTGCACTTCACAAGAGCGCGTCGGCAGTGCAGGAGTTAGTCGACGTTTTAGGAATTTAGGCCACCGACTTACACGGATAACACGGACAGAGAGAAGAGTTTTTAACCCTTCAACCAACCGAAGAGGCCGTGGATCACGGTCTCTCGGTTCTCTTCGTAGATCGCCCGCGTCAGCGGAATATTCATCGGACAGACCCGCACGCAGTTCTGCGCATTGCCGCAGTTGGTGATGCCGTCTTCCTGCATGAGGCCTTCCAACCGCTCCTCGCGATTCATTTTTCCCGAAGGATGCATGTTGAAGAGACGCACCTGCGCGATCGCCTGCGGGCCGATGTATTGATCGTCTTCGTATTGCGGGCACGCTTCCAGGCAACAACCACAGGTCATGCAACGCGAATAGGCATAACGTTCCATCACCTCGTCCTGGTCCATTCGCGGACCGGGTCCGAGATCGTAGGTGCCGTCCAGCTCAATCCACGCATGCACGCGCCGCAGGTGGTCGAACATCCGCGAGCGATCCACCACCAGGTCACGAACGTTCGGGAACTTCGACATCGGCTCGAGCTTGATGGGCTGTTCGAGTTGATCGATCAACGCCGAACACGACTGGCGCGCGCGGCCGTTGATGACCATCGTGCAGATGCCGCACACCTGTTCCAAACAGTTCATCTGCCACACGGGCGGCGTGGTGCGTTCGCCGGCTTTATTCACCGGGTTTTTCTGAATCTCCATAAGGCAGGAGATGATGTTGAGATTCGGACGCCAGGGGATTTCAAACTGTTCCCAGTACTGCGGCGAATCAGGGTTCTTGCGCCGGCGAATGTGGATCTCGACTGTTCTGTGTGTAGTTGGCACGGATAGTTAAACCTTTGCTGTTTCTTTTTTGCCTTTGCTGTAGTCGCGTTTGCGTGGCGCAATCAACGAGACGTCAACCGGTTCGTACGAGAACACCGGGCCTTCGCCTGAGTATTCCGCAATCGTGGTCTTCAGGAAGTTTTCATCATCGCGATCGGGAAAGTCGGGTTTGTAGTGCGCGCCCCGCGATTCGTTACGGTTCAACGCGCCGAGCGTGATGACGCGCGCCAGCTCGAGCATGTTCGCCAGATGCCGGGCATGCGGCAACGCCATCGTGGCCCAAAGATTGGAATCGTTGATCGAGATGCGTTTGTAACGGTCCATCAGCTCGAGCAGTTTGTTGTCGGTCTCCTTGAGCTTGTCGTTGTAACGGACGACGGTGACGTTGTCAGTCATCCACTTGCCCATCTCCTGATGCAGAACGTACTGGTTCTCGTCGCCACTCTGCTTGATCAGGCGGTCGTTAATCTCCTGCTGTAGCTTCAACTCGCGATCGTAAATACCGGATCCCTCGACACCGTTTCGTTCGACGTTCTTTGCAAACTCGATTGCCGCAGGCGCGGCCACGAATCCGCCGAAGACGCAACTCACGAGCGAGTTTGCGCCGAGACGATTCGCGCCATGGATTGAATAGTCACACTCGCCGGCGGCGAGCAAACCCGGAATGTTCGTGCGTTGATCGTAATCGACCCACATTCCGCCCATCGAATAGTGAACGCCGGGAAAGATGCGCATCGGCACGTGACGCGGATCGTCGCCAACGAACATTTCATAAATCTCGAGAATCGCGCCCAGCTTGCGATCGAGCATGTCCGCGGGAATGTGTGTCAGGTCGAGATAAACCTGGTTTTCTCCGCCAATGCCTCGGCCATCGATACAGACCTGGAAGATCTCGCGCGTGGCGATGTCACGCGGCACAAGGTTGCCGTAAGCGGGATACTTTTCTTCGAGGAAGTACCAGCGCTCGTTCTCGGGAATCGACGACGGCTGCCGCTTGTCGCCCGGCGTGCGTGGCACCCAAACACGTCCGCCTTCACCGCGCGCCGATTCGGACATCAGGCGCAACTTGTCCTCGCCCGGAATCGACGTCGGGTGGACCTGAATAAACTCGCCGTTTGCGTACTTCGCGCCCTGCTGATAACACGCCGAAACCGCGCTGCCGGTGCAGACCATCGAATTGGTCGACTTGCCGAAGATCAGTCCGGGGCCGCCGGTGGCGATGATCACGGCGTCGGCGGGAAACGCTTTCAATTCGAGAGTTTGCAAGTCCATCGCGATCAGTCCACGACAGACCTGGGCATCGTCGAGCACGAGCGACATCATTTCCCAGTGCTCAAACTTTCGCACCTTGCCTTGCACTTCATAACGCCTGACTTGTTCATCCAGCGCGTAGAGCAGTTGTTGTCCGGTTGAAGCGCCGGCAAAAGCGGTACGGTGATGCTTGGTGCCGCCGAAACGCCGAAAGTCGAGCAGTCCTTCGGGCGTGCGCGAGAAGGGAACACCCATGCGATCGAACAGGTAAATGATCGACGGCGCCATTTCGCACATGACTTTAGCGGGCGGTTGATTCGCGAGAAAGTCGCCGCCGTAGACGGTGTCGTCAAAGTGTTCCCACGTTGAGTCGCCTTCGCCCTTGGTGTTGACGGCGCCGTTGATGCCGCCCTGCGCGCAGACGGAGTGCGAACGTTTCACCGGCACGACCGAGAACAGATCGACCGCGTGGCCGCCTTCGGCGATCTTCATCGCGGCAGCGAGACCGGCCAGCCCGCCGCCAACAATCGCGATCTTCAAACCATTACTTGCCATTAATAAATGATGCCTCCTAGCAATCCGCCGGGACGGATGAAAGCGATGGCGGCGTTAACGCCGACCAGCAAAAGCACGACGCCGAAAGCGATGCAGGCATAACCCGTCAGACGTTGCGCGCGCTCGCCGATCGTGATGCCCCAGTCAACGAGGAACAACCAGATGCCGTTCGCGAAGTGCCAGACGGTCGCGGTGATGCCGATCATGTAGATGATGAAGATCGGCACCATGCGAAACTCGCGGGAGACTATCTGAAACGCCTGATCCGGAGCATGCGCCACGGAGACCGTATTCAATCCGGGAATCATGCCAAACCGGAAGTTGAGCACGTGGAACAGGATAAAGAAGAAGAGAACGATTCCCGTTATGCGCTGAATCAGGTAAAACCAGTTGCGCGGGTACGGGTATGCGAGGTTGTTTGGCCGCGCCTCCCAGGTGATGAACAGGCCGTAGACGGCGTGATAGATGAGCGGTATAAAGATGCCACCGATTTCGACGAAAAGGATATAGGGAATCGACTGTAGATCCCTGACGGCGTTGTTGAAATCACCCGGACCTGTCAACGCCTTCGAGTTGGTGTAAAAGTGTTCTAAAAGAAAAATTCCAAGAGGGAAAATACCGGATAGCTGATGCAGCTTGCGGAGGATGAAAGTCCGGCTCAACCGAATAGCCAAGAATGCACTCCTTTGCCGTTAAAAAGCTTGAACATCGACGCCAGTCGACATGGATCAGGCAGGTTGTTAATGGGTCTGAAAATAGCAGTTGAATTATATTGAGAAGTTGACGAAATGCAAAACAAGGACCTCTGCGATCAGTCGCTGACAAAACTGGTGGAGTTGATTCGGAAGCGCGAAGTGTCGGCGGTGGAAGTCGTGGAAGCGCATCTGGAGCAGATTTCGCGATTGAATCCGGCGTTGAATGCGATCGTAACGCTGAACCCGCAGGCGATCGAACAGGCCAGGTCAGCGGAGGGGCATTTAGGCGGGTTGCCGATCACGATTAAGGACACGATTGAGACGGCACAGTTGAAGACGACGAGTGGATCGCGGCTCCGAGCCGATTATGTGCCGCAACGAGATGCGCCGGCGGTTGCGCGTTTGAAAGCCGCGGGCGCGATCGTTCTGGGAAAAACCAATGCCGCGGAAATGGCGATGGACTACACCGCGGACAATCCTGTTTTCGGCCGGACTTTGCACCCGCAGGATCCGAAACTCACACCGGGCGGATCGAGCGGCGGCGAGGCCGTGGCGATCGCCACGCGCATGTCGCCGGGCGGATTGGGTAGCGACCTCGCCGGATCCGTTCGACTGCCGGCGCACTTCTGTGGAATTTGCGGACTGAAACCCACTACCGGGCGCGTGCCGGGTGAAGGGCAGTTTCCGCCGAGTACTGGTCCCTACGCGCTGGGTGCGGTGATTGGTCCATTGGCGCGAACTGTCGCAGACCTGCGGCTGCTGTTTTC
>DASUOZ010000360.1:0-2024 GCA_036276375.1 Pyrinomonadaceae bacterium
TTTCCGCTCCAGTCGCCAAAATCGATTTCATTGAACGCCGCGTTTTGCTTCACTTCGAGTTTTGCCGCGCGTCCGATTGCCGCGGCGGTCTCGAGCGCACGCTCGAGTGGACTGCTGTAGACACCGGCGACGTTGATGCGCTCGAAACGCTCCGCCACGCGCTGTGCCTGCGTCTTGCCTTGTTCATTCAGACAAACTTCCTGCGCGCGGCCCCACAACGTTTCTCCGAGCCCGTCGCACGCGCCGTGTCTGACCAGGTAAAACGTCGTCATGCGAGTGCTCCTGCTGTTTGCGGATCGGCCTGCGCGGTCGTGGTTGTTTGCCTGACTTCAGCGACGTACTCCTCGAGCTCGATCGCGCGCCGTTCGGAAGTGTGCTCCGCCAGCACGCGCAGCCGAGCGCACTCGCCAATGGCGCGACGCTCGTGCTCCGGAATCGTTTTGAGATACGCCAACACCTCATCCGCGGACGACGCGGTCAGGACCTCGCTATCCAGTTCGAAAAACGTTTCCAGTCCGGGCCAGTAGTCGCTGATGATTGGCGTTGCGCAGGCGGCTGCTTCAAACAGGCGGACGCTCGGCGAATAACCGACGGCGCGCATGTCAGCGCGCGTCAGGTTCAGTGTGAATCGCTGTGAGTTGTAAAAACGCCGGTGTGCGGCCGGCGCCAGATGCTCGATGCGTTCGACGTTCGCCGGCCACGAGAGCTCGCGCGGGTACATGGGTCCCGCCACAACGGTCCGCAAAGTTCGCGATCGGCGCGCGGGCTCAATCAGCAACTGTTCCAACGACGGCTGTCGATCGATGCTGTACGTACCCATGTAACCGAGATCCCATCGGGGTCCAAAACTCTCGGCAAAGTAGAGCTTCGGATCGACTGAACAGTACAACGCACGCGCCATCGGCGAACGGAGCTCGCGCTCGAGCCTGCGCAGCACTGGGCCGCCGGTAAACGACAGATAAAGATCGTAACGGCGAACCAGACGCGGCGTCAGATAAGCAGCATCACCGCTTTCCAGTTTGGCGAGCGTGACCGGTGTGTCGATGTCGTAAAACGCCTTCACGCCGCGACACGTGCGGATCACCCATTCACCGATCGCGACACCGTCGGGCACGTAAGAACCAACGATACAAAGGTCGGCATTCATCACGCGGCGCGCAAACTTTCGCTTCAACTCCGCGACCGATTTATAGAGCTGCGTCAGACCGTAAGGCGGGTTCGGCAGGTCGCGGTTCTCGGCGTACCACGGCATGTCGCGCTCGAGAAAACAGACGTTGTGTCCGCGCGCGCTTAACGCCCGCATCAGTGCGCGAAACGTCGTCGCGTGCCCGTTTCCCCACGACGACGTAATCGACAAACCAAGGATTACGATGTCTAGTGGCTTCATCATCGCTCAAGCTGCGTCCTCGACTCGCTCGACAAAGCGGCGCCCGTCGAGCAGTTGCTGAAGCTGTTTCGCACGATGCTGATATGTGTGCTCGGCAAGCACGCGCTGCAAAGCCGCTTCGCCGATCTGTCTGGCACGGCACTGGCCCAAGGTACGCAGATGCCGGGCTACGTCGTTACCACTACGCGCGACCAGCACCTCGCGATCCGGCTCGAGAAACGTTTCAATGCCTTCCCACGCGTCGGTGATCAAACACGAAGCCGATCCGGCGGCTTCAAAAACGCGTGTCGGTGGCGAGAAGCCGTAGCTCGCCATACTGTCGCGGTTCACGTTTAGAACAGTGCGCGCCGAAGAGTTGAACGCGTTGTGATCGCGTGTGTAGACGTGGCCCACGTACTTCACGTTCGCGGGCATCAGTTTGTCGGCCCAGCCACTGCCGCCGAGCACAAAAGTATTGTTTGGTAGTCCGCGCGCGACTTCGAAAAAGAACTCCTCGACTCGTGCTTCACGATCCGGCAGCCGGTTTGCGAGCAGCGCCAGATCGCAAACAAAACGCTCCTCGGCGGGAACGGGATAATGCGTGTGCGCGTCGAGCGCGTTGTAGATCGGCACGCACATTCGCGCACCGAGTGCTTTG